>CAJMMX010000013.1 GCA_905214615.1 uncultured bacterium
CATGGCTGCGCGCCGGGGTGCAGCTGTTCTTCTTTGTGTCCATGCCGGGCGCATTTGTGGCCGGGTTTTCCGGGGTAAAGCAGATCTTTCTGCACATCGGTGCGGGCGAGGTGCTCACAGCAGACAGCTTCACGCTTTCTCTGCTGGGGCTGTGCGGCTTCACTTTGCTGTTCGACCGGTTCTTCTGCGGATACGCCTGCGCCTTTGGCAGCTTGGGCGATGCCGTCTGGGCGCTGTCCGGGCTTATCCAGAAAAAGCTGTTCCACCGCAAAAAGCAGCTCCGTCTGCCGGAGCGGGCGGTGCTTTGGGGGCAGAAGGTCAAATATCTGCTGCTGGCGGGGCTGGTGGCGCTGTATGTGACCCAGCAGGAAAAGCTGCTGACCAGCGCAAACCCGTGGGAGGTGTTTTCCCGCCTGACGGCTCTGCGTCTGCCGCCGGAGGGCTTCGGCGTGGGCATTGCGCTGTTTGTGCTCATCTTGCTGGGCATGGCAGTGCAGCCCCGGTTCTTTTGTCAGTTTCTCTGCCCTATGGGAGCAGTGTTCGCCCTGCTGCCGGTGCTGCCCTTTGCGCGGCTGCACCGGCAGAGCGATGGCTGCATACCGAGCTGCAATGCCTGCAAGCAGCAGTGCCCGGTGTGCCTGAAGCTGGAGGAAAGCAGCCTGCGCAGCGGGGAGTGCCTCGCCTGTGAAGCCTGCGTGGGCACCTGCCCTAAACAGAACATCCACCGGTGGGATACGGCTCTGTGCAAGCACCTTTGGCTGCCGGTACTGGCGAAGGCCCTGCTCTTCTTCCTGCTGGGCTGCTGGCTGGGTTTCTGCCGGTTTATCTGAACCCAAAAGGAGGCCGCCGCACAACATTTGTGCAGCAGCCTCCTTTTGGCTTGGACGATTTGTCATTTTTACAGGGAAGGCTTCTGCTCCAACAGGTCTGTCATGCTGCGCAGACTGATGCCAAGGGTGGAAAGGTTATGCAGCATCGCGCTGGTAGCCGGGGGCAGGATGCCCAGAGCACCCAGAAGGATGAGCGCAGAGTTGAAGCTGAGGACAAAGCGGTAATTGCTGCCCACCCGCTTTTGCAGGGCGTTGGCAATGGCTTTCAGGGTCACCAGCTCTTCCAGACTGTCGGCGCGGATGGTCACATCTGCGATTTCCCGGGCGATGGCGGCACCGGAATGGATGGCGATGCCGATATCTGCCGCCGACAAAGCGGGCGAATCGTTGATGCCGTCGCCGATCATCACCACCGTATGTCCTTCGGCTTTGGCGTCACGGACAAAGGCAGCTTTATCCTCCGGCAGCACCTCCGCAAAGCAGCGGTCCACCCCCACCTGCGCCGCAATGGCGCGGGCGGTGCGGTCACTGTCGCCGGTCATCATGACGGTCTGGGCAATGCCCAGCTTCCGGAGCTTATGCAGCACCTGTGCCGCCTCCGGGCGCAGGGGGTCTGCGATGCAGATGACCCCCGCCAGCACCCCGGAAGCTGCCAGATACAGGTGGGAATACTGGGGGTCCAGTGCATCGAATTTTGCCTGTTCCCCTGCCGGGATGGTGCAGCCCTCGTCCTCAAAAATGAAGTGGGCGCTGCCGATGACCACCCGCGTGCCGCCCACCCGGCTGGCAATTCCATGCGCCACGATATACTCCACCTCGGAGTGCATCTCTTCGTGGGAGATGCCCCGCTCCTTGGCGGCGCGGACGACAGCGTTTGCCATGGAATGGGGGAAATGCTCTTCCAGACAGGCAGCAAGCTGCAATACTTCCTGCTCCCCGCAGCCGGAGAAAGGCACCACCTGCACCACCTGCGGGGTGGCGTGGGTGAGGGTGCCGGTCTTATCGAACACGATGGTGTCCGCCTTTGCCAGCGCTTCCAGATACTTGCCACCCTTTACGGTGATGTGGTATTCCCCACACTCCCTCATGGCAGAGAGCACCGCCAGCGGCATGGAAAGCTTCAGCGCACAGGAGAAGTCCACCATCAAAATGGAGATGGCGCGGGTGACGTTGCGGGTAAAGGCGTAGGTAGCCACCGTACCGGCAAGGCACCACGGCACCAGACGGTCAGCCAGCTGCAAAGCCCGGTTCTCGGTACCGGACTTGAGCTTTTCCGATTCCTCGATCATCGCCACGATCTTATCGTAGCGGTTGGCACCGCCCTCTGCCTTGGCCACAAGAACGCACTCGCCCTCTTCCACCACTGTTCCTGCGTAGACAGTGGCACCGGTGGTCTTGCGTACCGGCATAGACTCGCCGGTCAGGGCGGCCTGGTTCACCATGGCCTCGCCCTCCAGCACCGTGCCGTCCAACGGGATCATATTGCCGGAGCGCACCACTACCTCATCCCCGGCGTGGACGCGGGTCAACGGCACCAGCACCTCGCCCTGCGGGGTGCGCACCCAGACCTTATCCACGTTCAGCGCCATGCTGCGGGCAAGGTCATCCAAGCTCTTTTTCCGCGTCCACTCCTCCAGCAGGCTGCCCACCGTCAGCAGGAACATCACCGAGCCTGCGGTGCTGTAATCGCCCCGCAGGAGGGAGGCTGTGATGCTGAGCGCATCCAGCACCTCTACTTCCAGCTTGCGGTGCAGCAGGCAGCGGATGCCCTTCCAGACAAAGGCGATGGAGCGCCACACCGTATACGCCGCCGCGATGGGCGCAGGCAGGAACACCTTGCGGAACACCCGGCCCGTCACAAGGCTGACCATCTTCTCCTGATATTCCTGATTGATCTTCCGGCTGTCGTGGGAGGTGACCAGCGCCTCCAATTCTTCGTTGTCAAAGCGGTAGGCCGCCAGCAGGGCGGCGGCGTCCTTCCGGCTGCCCCGGTAGGTCAGCACCACATCTCCGGTGCGCTCGTAGACGGTGGCTTTCTGGATGTTGTCCTGCCCGTTCAGGTAGGCCTCCAGCACATCTGCCCGGTGCAGGGTCATGCGCACAGCGCAGACGTGCACCCGCATCCGTCCCTTACCTTCATGTAAGATCGTACATTTCATTGTTCTTCTTACCCCTCTGTGTAAAAAAGAGCCGCCCAAGGGCGGCTCCGCTGCGCTATATCACTGTGCAGTCTGCTCTGCGGGCTGCTCTTCTTCAGCCGTATCCTCGATGACCTCCTGTGCAGCCTCGGCGGCGCGGCTCTCGTTGATGGCCTTTGCATCGGCAAGGATGTCACCGGCCTCCTCCTGCACCTTATTCACGGTCTGCATGGTGCAGTCCTTCATCCGCAGCACCGCAGCAGTGGTCTGGGTGTAGACCTTTTTGGCGTCCTTGCTGGACAGCACCTTGAAACCGGCAGAGCCGAACACCACACCGCCCAAAAACAGTGCAAGCTTTTTTGTATCAAACATATTTACCCCTCGTTTCTGTATTTCCCATCTGTGTACCCGCGCCCGGAGCGGGGCGGGCTCTTTATCTTTATATTTTAGCACGCTTTCGGGCGTTTTCAATATTTTCTGACGATGTTAGGACATATTAACATTGTTAGCAAAAGTTTGCACAACAAAAAAGGGCGTTCCCCGGAGGGATCGCCCTTTTTGATGCACCCGTTATGCAAGGTGGAACAGATCGATCAGCACGACCATGGCAAGGCCATAGTAGACCACAACGGCCACCAGATCGTTGATCGTGGTGATCAGCGGGCCGGAAGCAACCGCCGGGTCGATATGGATCTTGTGGAACAGCATCGGGATCAGCGTGCCCACCAGACTGGAAATGACCATGGACACGATCAGCGACAGCCCGACGCAGCCGGACAGCAAAAAGGCCGAGGTCCAGACATAGCCCTTGAAAAAGTGGATGTAGCAGCCCAGAAAGCCCAAGGCCATCACGGCCAGAATGGCGCCGTTCAAAAGCCCCACGCGGGTCTCTTTCCAGAGCAGCTGCAATTTTTTGGAAAGGGTCAGATTTTCGTCCACCAGCACACGGATGGTCACCGCCAGCGACTGAGTACCGACGTTACCGGCCATATCCAGCACCATGGACTGGAAGCAGATGACCACCGGCAGCACCGCTACCACCGATTCAAACGCGCCGACGACCGAGGAGACCAGCATCCCGAGGAACAGCAGCGCGATCAGCCACGGGAGACGCTTTTTCACGCTTTCAAATACGTTTTCGTTCAGATCCTCCTCGCCGGTCAGACCGCCCAGCTTTGCGTAATCATCGCCCATCTCATCATCGACCAGCTCGACCACATCGGACGAGGTGATGATGCCCACCAGCTTACCGGCATCGTTCAGCACCGGCAGGCTGCGCTCCGCGTAGTCCACGATACGGTCGATACAATCGCTGACCTGCTCCCGGTCTGTGACATAGGGATAGGAGCGGACGATCAGGCTTTCCAAGCTTTCCTCTGCCCGGGCAATGATGAGGTCTTTCAGGTCGATGGCGCCGTAGAAGTGCTCGTTTTTATCCACCACATACAGGGTGGAGATGTTGTCGTTTTCTCCGGCCTGTTTTACCAGCTCGCTCATCGCCTGCCGGATGGTCATATCGTTTTTGATGGAGATGTAGTTGGTGGTCATCCTGCTGCCGATCTCATCCTCGTCATAGGAGAGCAGCATCTTCACATCTTCCACCGAGTCCTTGTCCAGCTTGTTGACGATCTCGTTTTTATCGGTATCGTCAAGATCCTCCAGTGCGTCCACCGCATCGTCCGAGTCCATGTTGGAAATGACCTTGGCGGCCTCGTGGCTGGGCAGCTCCTTCAGGTACGGCTCGGCATCGTCCAGATAGGTAAAGATCTCGGCAACGGTATCCACACCCAGAATGGAATAGAGCGACTGGCGTTCAGCGGGAGTCAGCGCCTCCAACGCATCCGCCAGATCTTTTTCATGGTAATCAGACAGTTTTTCAGCCAGTTCCGCCTTGGGCAGACCGCTGTGAATGATGCTCAGAATTTCCTGTACATAATTCTTCTGCATGGGTAGTTCCTCCTGATTCCGCGAGCTTGACAAATCAAAATCCATCGCTCCGCTTCAAATTTTGCACTTCATCATAGCACATCCGGTATGCGGCGGCAACCCTGCCAGCGTGAATTTTTTGTAAAAATCCGGGCATAAAAATCCCCGCCAAAGCAAAAGGCTCCTTATCCGCAGAGCATAACTTTGGCTGAGAAAATGCCGTTCTGATAGGTAAACGTGCTTGCCCCGCCGGTCTTTTCTGCAATATGGCGGACAGACTGGATGCCGATCCCGTTTTCCCTTCGCTTGGAAGAGCGGAACACCCCGCTTTTTTCGTGAACTGCGCCGTCAAATGCGTTTTCCACTTCGACCAGAAGAAGCCGCTCGGCATGGACATACGCGGTGATCTCGATCTTCCGCCGGGCGGGTGCAGTGCGAAGGCTGGCTTCAAATGCATTTTCCAGAAGATTAGACAGCACCAGACACAGATCGATCTCGTCCACAGGAAGCACCTGTGGTAAGTCGAGTTTGGCACAAAAGGGAACACCCTCACGCTTTGCAAGGGCACAATAATAGCCGACAACACTGTCCGCTGCACGGTTTTCGCAGAAATTCATATCCAGATCCGGGATCCGGGAGACCGTTTTTGCAAGGTAAGCCTTCAGGTTATCCAGATCTCCTGCCTCGGCCAGTGCGGAGATCTGATTCAGCTGGTGGCGCATATCGTGCCGCGCCTGCCGGGCTTCTTCAATGGCGGCTTTCAGGCTTTCATAGCGCTGCTGCTGCATGGAAAGAAACTGATTTTCCTGCTGCAACCTTGCATTCCGGTTAAGGCTGTTTGCCATCAGCAGAAAGATCGCATTGAACATGAACATCAGAAACAAAAGCGCGATGCTCATAACGATGTAGACCTGCAAGACCCGCCCTGTCCGGAGCGTTATCTGGTAGCGCGGGGTTATAAAAAGGTTCAGCAGGATGAACACCAGCGGCAGTACCCAGAACACATACCACGTCTGCGCAAAATTGTCATCCTCCACCATCGCGCGTACTGCGTGAGTGGCGGGATAATAGGCTGCGGCAGTGATCAGCCAGCAGACCGCATTATAAAAGATGCAGGCGCCAAAGCAGAACCACGGCTTGTCCGGCGGCAGCTGCATCCGGATCACGATTGCCGTGCCGACGGCCCGGGACAGGCTGTTCAGGCACGCAAATACCGCGCAGACCGCAAGCGCGATGGTTCCGGATTTCCAGAGAGAGATCCGCAGCGTTCTGCGATACAAAAAAATTGCTGTAAGCGTAATAAGCAGCACGGAGAACGCCGTTGAAATGCCAAAATGATAGCAAAGCAGCCCGCCGCCAAGGCAAAGCCCGAGCAGCAGCGGCACCGCCCCTGCTGCAAGCTTTGCGGGCGGCAGCTTCAGATAGGAACCTACCGGAAAATACGCAAGCAGCAAACCGGGAAACACGACCGTAAGTTCCAGAACCGGGCGCAGAACGTCCTTCAATCCGCACGCCCCCTTTGCAGCAGAAATTCCATAAAGGCCTGCCGGGCAGCTTTCAAAAGCTCCTGACTGACATAGACGCGGCTGCCGTCCGTCATACAGAAGGCGGCAGCCTGAAAATCGGCAGCATTCTCCATATTGATGATCGCGCCACGTCCGCAGACAAAAAAGCGCGGGTCCTTTTTGAGCGGCTCGGTGAACGCTTTGAAGCTCTGGCGCGTAGCAAGCGTTTTGCCGGCAGTGGTGCGGATATTGATGATGTGGGCGAAATGCTCGGCGGATATGATATCACGATAGCGCAAATGGATGTCGCTGCCATCCACCTTCACCGTCAAAACCGGCTCCGGGCGGGGGAGTTTTGCGAGCATTTCATCCAACAGACCGGACAGCTCGGCCTCAGAAAAGGGCTTGACCAGATAATGAAATGCCCGCACCTGAAAGCCCTCGAGTGCGTGGTCTGTCGAGGTGGTGGTAAAAACCAGAAGGCAGTCTGCGTCTGTTTTCCGAAGTTCCTTTGCCGCGTCCATGCCGCTTAAACCATCCATGTAAATATCCAAGAATGCGGCGGTAAAGCGCTGCTCTTTTTCTGCCGCCAGAAAGGCTTCCCCGCTGTCAAACTCTAAAATTTCTGCATCTGCGCCGCGCTGACTCAGCTGCCGCACCAAGCGCTCCTTCAGCAGTGTGCGCTCGGTATCAAGGTCATCGACGATTGCGATCCTCATGCTGTATCAGGAAGCCGTTTTACAGCTTCCAACCTCCTTTATAAACTCTTTCATCCTGATTATAGCACAGTTGCCCGGTTATGTCGCAGCCGAAAATGGGATTTCGTGACGGAAAAGGGGCTTTCGTGCTAAATGGCTTGAAAAGACCATGCCTGTCCGTATACTGAAAGCAGAGAACGCCAACGACGGCGCAAGAGAAAGGAGGCACGCTGTGTACCGAATTGCCGTGCTGACAAGCAGCAGGGCGCAGGAAGCTTTTCTGGCAGAGCAGATCTCGCGGTTCTGCGCCGAACATTGCTTGTTCCCGAAAATGGACTGTTACCACGATCAGGAAAGCTTTTTTGAGGCTGCACGCAACGAGCCGCTGACAAATGCCGTGATCGCCCTGCCGGGGGTCGACGGATTGAATGCAGTAGAGCATCTGCGCGCGCTTTGTCCACAGACACGCATTATCTGGTGCAGCGATCTGGATTTTTCGCTCCATGCCTTCCGGTTGCGTGCAGACTATTTTCTGCTGGAGCCGGTGACCGAAGCCGCCTTGCGGCAGGGATTCCGCATCTGGCTGGATGGAAAAAAATCAGGCGGAGCAGCACTGGTCTGACCGCAACGAACACAACAAGGAGAACGGTTTATGAAAAAGAGAAACATCGTCCATTCTGCGTTAAGCCTGTCGCTGACCGCAGCATTGTGCCTTTCCATGGCTGCCTGCGGCGGAACACAGACGCCGGCAGACAGTGCTGCCGCTTCGCAGCCCGCTGCCCCGTCCGCTGCGGTACAGCCCTCTTCAGCGGAACAAGCCTCTGCGGCGCTGCCGGTAAAGGCTCTGAACCCCAAGCAGGTAGAGGAAAACCCTTACATGGCCAAGAGCGATGCAAACATTCATCACGATGGCTACAACACCGACTCGACGGATGAGATCCTGCCGCTTGCCATCTATCCGGAGATCAACGTTTCCTATGAGACGACGAACGCGAACGCTTCGCCCGCCATCTACTTTGACAGCTACGGTCATGCCGTTGTGCCGCTGCTGGGCGGCATCGCCATCCGAGACCTGAACGCCGAAGAGACAAAGACGCTCGGCTATTTCTCGCCAAAGAAGCATGACGGCGGCGGTTACGTTATCCAGAGCTCCTATACCTTCCTTGACGAATCCAACCGCATCGTCTGCCCCACGAGCAACAACCATGTACTGATGCTCCGCGCAACGGATGAAAACGGCAATGTTCTGCCGGAATTTGAAAAGGTGCTGGACATTGATATCAAAGCTGCAGCCGAGGCCGCGCTTGGAAAAGAACTGACGCAGAATCTTCTGTCCGTGGTCTTTGACTATGACGGAAACCTCTGGTTTGCAACGGGAGGCTTCCGCATTTATCCGCAGCGCCAGCAGCAGGGCGTCATCGGCTATATTGCCCGCTCGGCCATTGATGCGATCCTGAACGGCGAGCAGACAGACCTTTCAAAGGCTGTTTTTGTCCACGAACTGACCCCCGGCGAGGGCGCTGAAAACGGCATCGCCGCCTCCAAGGACGGTGCGGTGGTCCTGACCAACCAGAACTGCTATCTTCTGCGCGCAGAAGAAGGCGTAGACGTTGTATGGTGCACGCCCTATGAGAGCGCGGGTGCAAAGGTGAGCGGCGAAGGCGATAAGACCACCGGCGGCGGTCTTGCGTGGGGCGGCGGTTGCTCGCCCACGCTGACACCGAACCTTGTGCTGTTCACGGATAATCAGGACACTGTAAATCTTCTTGCACTCGATATGAAGACCGGCGAGGTCGTGGCAAGCACCCCGGTGCTGGATGACCTGCCCGAGGGCTATCAGGTAGCCGTTGAGAACTCTGCCATCGTCTATGACGACGGCGAGGGCACCGTCAGCACCATCGTCTGCAACTGGTTCGGTGCGGGCAATGCAGGTCTGGCTGATCCCAACAACGACTCCTCCATCCAGAGCTACGCCAATATTTACGACCAGAACTGGCTCATGAAGGGCAACATCATGATCGCCCCCGGCATCGAGCGCGTGGACACCGTAAAGACCGCAAACGGCTACGAGATGAAGAGCGTCTGGTGCCGGAACGACCTGAGCGACACCTCCATCCTGAAACTCTCCACCGCAACGGGCTATATCTACGGCTATGTGCAGGATGTGACCACCGGGATGTGGCAGTACATCATTCTGGATTTTGAAACTGGCGAGACTGTTTTCACGATGGATGTTTCCAACAAGTACGGCTATAACAACATGGCCATTGGAATGTATGCCGGCAACAGCGGCAATGCGCTCTACTGCCCGACAGGCTATCTGGAACTGCTTCGTTTGCAGGACCGGTTTGTTTATCTGCCCGAAATGCCCTACCGCAAGGTCGAGCTTGATCAGGCGGCAAGAAACGTCCTCTCGCAGGAACAGTTTGCGCAGGACGGCGGCGAAGGCACCGTTGCAAGCTGGCGCAACACTGTGACCGTCCGCAACGTACATCCCAACACCACGGTAGCTTTCCGCATGAATAACCTGTCCGGCAGCACCTCCGGTCTGACCCTCTACGCCTATGGCGTGGACGGCAAGCTGGCAAAGGTCGATCCTGCACTGTGGTCGATCACAGACGAGGACGGCAAGGCTGTAACGGAACTTACCGCCGGTACGCTCTACGAGCTGCGCGTGACCGTCGCCGATGGCGGCGCTCTTGACCTGAGCGAGACGGAAAAGGAGATCGGACTTTCCGTTGTACTTGGAAAGTAAATCCGTTCCGGACTGTTGCAACGACGATTGGGTTGGTTTGTTAAGGCACCTCTGTTCCCGTCTTTCCGATGATCCCTTTCGGCTTGACTCGTACCTGGCACGTTGTCCAGATGAGTCTGACAATAGCGCATTGCCCTCTGCCGCGACGATGCTTGATAAGGATATGCGCATAGCTGTTCTTGAGGACCCTCGCTTCGCTTCTTTTAGAAACGATCATGTAGAGGACATTCGTCAGCGTAAATCTATTTTAAAGATCATGGCGGCCGAGAGGTTATCCTCGTTCAAACCTGAATATATGACGCATGAGCTTGATATCTTGAGAGAGGTTGGCAGGCGGCGTATCTCTGGAGTTATAACAACCAACTATGACTGTCTCCTGGAGTCGCTATTTCCCGAGTTTAAAGTTTTTGTTGGCCAAGACGATCTCGTCTTTCACAGAACTTTTGAAATGGGTGAAATCTATAAGATCCACGGTTCTATGGATAATCCTGAATCTATGGTTCTTGAGGAGGCAGATTACGCAAAACTCGCCGAAACACAGGATTACTTGGCTGCCAAGTTGTTAACTATTTTTATGGAATACCCAATTATTTTTATCGGTTATTCCCTTAACGACCCCGATATCCAAGCTATCCTCATGTCGATTTCGCGCTGCCTCGGTTCTAACAATCTTGCGTTGCTTAGAAAGCGCTTTATCTTCCTTACTAGGGGAGAAAACGCAACCTCAACTCATTCGTTTACCTTTCCAGGTATTGGCGAGATAAGCATGACCGAGATTAGGACGAACGATTTTGGTGCAGTGTATGAAGCAATTGGACAATCCAAATGCTCCTTCTCGCCCAGGATCATTCGTGAGCTTCGCAGGAGCATCTACGCCTTGGCTGATGAGGGCGATCCGAATGACTCTCTGGTAGTTGAAGCGAGTTTTAGCGACCTCGAGAGACTTCCGGAGGGACAGCATCTTGTGCTGGGTATCGGTGTTGCGAATGCTTCTTTAGGGCACGGGCATATGGTCAAAGCCGAACTTCTATATCGTGATGTTGTGTTTGATGACGAACATGTTGCTCCTAAGCTTGCCGTCGAGGAATACCTTCCTTCGCTGCTTGCTTCTAACTCGGGTGGTTTGCCCATGTATAAGTATTTAAGCGCGTATTCAGGGGAAGTTCTTAATCCAAGGATGCTAAAGGAAATAGATGAGAAGAAGGATTTAGATGCTTTTCTAAACAACAGCCTACGAAAGGCAAAAGGTAGCTATCATCATTCGGGAATTAGACACTCGGTTCAGTCTGTTATAGCTAACGAAGGCTTTGAGGAAGCATTTAAAAAGCTTGTGCTACTTGAAGAAGATGAGATCGATCTAAATAAGTTGCTTGAATATCTGAGGGCGCTCATCATGGACGATCGCAAGATAATCCACGGTAATAGCGAGCTGAAACGGCTTATTAGAATGTATGATTTCCTTAAGTACAAGAAGGCCTTCGACATATCGGCTACTAGTGAGTAATCCCACCTAGCGTCTATGAAGAAGGCCATCTTTGTAAACTATGGCATCTGAGCGTATAGTGCGAACACCACGTGCAAATGCATACTTAATATAACGCTTTCTGCTTGAAATCACAATGGTGTCTGTTTCGACCCGCCAATCAAGGGAAGATAGTGTAGAGTATCTTCCTGCAATACAAAAGCTCTTTGGGAGCTTTAAGGGTGACGCTTTCAAATTGAGAGTGTTGCCCTTTTTTCATGTATGCAATGTGTGACGTACTAGCCAAGCACCATCCCGGCAATGGAATGATCGAGCATGGGCGGCTTCTACTGGTTGACGTGATCGTGGTCAAACAAGTGATATCGATTAGAATTAAATCAATTGCGCTGGAAGCCTTCGGGCGACACCTGAAGAGGGTTGATGCGTCGGTCCTCTTTTTTTGTTTGGATGTAAGATTCGGCCAGGCAAAACAAGGATCTCATTTGGGGAGAACAAATATCCGGCGGTTTTCCGCTTCGGGACGCGCGGTTTAAGGGTGCTTTTCGGAAGTGCGGGGAAAAAATCGGAAACCTCCGAGCATAAACCGAATTTCGGCAACAAAACCGCAGGTCGCGGAAGGCTAAAACAGGGGTCTGGTCTGTCGATCTCGGTTTTTCACCGCACTTCCGGAAACGCCCGACGGAAGCATGCGGCAAATTTTGGAACCCTCGAGCACATCGTCCTTTTCATGAAAAGAACCCGCAGGTAGAAGCGTTGCCACTATCCAGTGTGGTTGACGTGTCTAGAATATGCCGCACACTTCCGGATTTTGCATAAGCTCGACTGGTTTGTTTATCGATTGGGGCAGAGGAATCTTGTCTGGACCTCGTTATATGTATTTAAATGGATGAACTTAACCTATAAGTTAAGTTCATCTAGAAATGGGAGGTGCCCTTTGGCAGAAGGATATGATCTTGTCGAATATAGAGACCTCAAGGGTCGACCGTTTTGGGAATTGACGGCTTCTCCCGACAACTCTCAATTCCAGAAAATGTTGTCAGACCCTAAGCGGAAATTAACCGCTCGAACAATGATCGGCCAGAATAGCACGTCAACTTCTGGAATCTGAGCCTTGACTTTTATACTTGGCTTTCGAAACGGAGAACACAATGAATAAAGTAGATTTATCTGATTTTTACGCCGATACAGAAACCAGCGAAACACGCGCTTATGAACACGCGCTAGATATCGAGTTTATTGTTCATCGCGAGATGAAGCGTCTGGGTTTAAGCAAAAGCGATTTGGCAAAGCGTATGGGCGTGAGCCTTCAGTCGCTTTCGAAGCTGTTGAATTCTCAGCCCAATATGACGCTGAAGACGATCGCTAGGTTCGAGCTTGCTTTGGGTATCAATATCGTTCCTAAGGTTACCGTTAGCTATTCTAAAGAGCTACCGTTTCTTTCATCCAACAATTTCGTGCGAGAGCAATGGTCTTTTAGGAACGAGCGTCCGTCCTCGCATGTGAATCTCGAGATGATTTCCGGAGGTTTGGCAGCATGAGTGGGGATTTTATTGCTCCGATTCAAGTCGTTCATTTGTTCGTCGTTGACTCCGATTTCCATATCGAGGATTCGCCCTCGGATAACATGGAATTAAAAGTTGACGTTAGCTACCAAGATGTCCATCTTTCGAAAAAAGGTAATGATGCACGCGCAAGTCTAAAGATGTGCGTAATTGGCAGCCTCCTTGACAGAGACGAAGGTGCACAGGAGAAGATGCACGCTGGCGTTACAGTATCCATCTCGGTTTCAGCGCAAATGCCAATGAACTCTCCCGATGACGAGGCGCGTCACTACCTTCTTTCAAATGCTATTTCGATGGCATATGCCCATGCAAAGAGCTATTTGATGGTTGTTACTGGACTTTCACCCATGGGAGCGCTTACATTGCCTGCCATTCTCCCTGCAGAGCTGTCAGCAGATTGCGATGTGCCTTTTCAGAGCGAATAGCATTTCCTCGATGAATCTAAGTCGAATGAGTTGCCGCTCTCACATCCTCTAAAAAGTTCTTAAAACAGCCTTAAAGGCGCCTTGGCTCGCTTTTACAGCGTACAATACGCATGTTTGACTATGGCAAAAGTAGATTTTTGGGGAGGGGGAACGCCGTGGAAGTGCTGGTTGTTGGCAACACCGCATATGTTGACGATGACTTTTGCTCCAAGGCGTTCCCCGGCGACCATGTGTAGGTCGTAGCCGCGCAGGACGCGCGCCGCGATGAGTCGTCGCCCCATGCTTCGTGGAAAGAGCTCCTCCAGCACCTGGACCAGGCCTACGAGTTTGAGCGCGTGGTCTACCTTTCTACCTACCTCACCCCGCATACCGTGACTTTTGGCGACATTGGGCTGCTGCGCTCGGTGTTTCGTGCCTGTATGGGACGCAATGTGCAGCTGCTGTTTATTGCGGGGCCCGCGGGTGCAGAGGGCACCACTGGCGGATGTGACGACGACGCCACGGCCGCCAGTGGGGCCCAGACGGGCAAGGGCATTATCGCCCGCGCTGCCAACGACCTGTGCCGTTACTATGCATCGCGCGACGGCATCCAAGCCAAAGTCCTGCGCGTGCCGTATCTGTATACCGCATCGCCGGCATTAACCGACCCATTTTTGATGCCGTTGTTCGAGGCATGCTCGGGCGGGTCGGTCGCGCTTCAGGGTGCGGCAGATGCGCCGTTTCCCCTGCTGTGTGCCGAGGAACTCGCGGTGTTGGTGCATCGTATCTTTGACAGCTGGGATGCCAACTTTGAGATGCTCGACGTTGCAGACGCTTTTGGCCACCCGAGGCCTATGGCGTGACCGTTGACGCTCCGGGTGCGAGCGTGACCTATCACACGCTCAGCATCTAGGCGTTTCGTCGCCTATCGGCGCTATACTGCAGCCGTTGCCCACGATGCGGGGAACACCCGCATCGTGGGTTTTTTGCTTATGAAGGGACGGTGCCGCGTGGACGTACAGCAGCTAGAAGAGGCCTGGGCTGCAAGGGCCGGCGCGCGTGAGGCGCGTCTTGCTGCAGCGCCGCATGTGCCGGCGGCGCTGTCTCTGTTGGGGATTGTACGTCCCGGCGATCGCCTGGTTGCGTTTGCCGATGACTTTGCCGATGCGTTTGCGCGCGGCTTTGAGTGCTGCGACGTGGCTATGGTGGAGGAGCCGTCGGTTGCGGCGTTTACTGCTGCGTCCGAGGGCTTTGATGCTTCGTTTGAGGTCGAGGGGCTGCACCTGTGGTGGTTCGTCAACTCTATTGGCGGGTTTGGATTGCGCGTGCCCGATCTGCGTACGCTGGGTCGGGCGGCGCGTGAGGCCCATGCGCTGCTGGTTGTGGACAACACCGTGGCATGCGTCTTTGGCTGCGATCCGTTGCGGCTGGGCGCTGCGCTGTCGCTCGAGGCGCTCGATCGCGTATGCGCCGGTAAGGCTCCGCGCAAGCTGGTTGCCGCTTCGGTGGCGCGCTCGCAGCTCAAGCGCCATCGCGTGGATGCCGCGGCTGAATGCGTGCACGCGTTGTTTGCGGGCTGCGGTGCGTCGGCGCTCGACCTTTCTACCGAGGAGGCCGACGTGCTGGAGTGTGGGCTGGACTCGCTCGATGCCCGCATGCAGGCACATTTCGACCGCGCACGTGCGCTGGCCGAGTACTTGGCTGTCAATGAGATGGTGCACGCCGTGCGCTATCCCGGACTGAGCTCGCATCCCGACCATGCGGTTGCAACTGGAATCCTCGAGCACGGCTTTGGTCCGGCAGTTGAGTTTGACCTTATCGAGCGCAGTGCGGGCGATTTGTTCGATGCTTTGCCGGGGGAGTTTCGTACATCGCCGGCCGGCGGCGCAACGACGCGCCTTTCGGCTCCACGCGGCAAGCAGGGGTGCACCATCCGCCTCTTCGTCGGCACCGACAACCCCCTGATCGTGGCCGCCACCCTAGACAACGCCCTCCGCAAGTAGCTAATCGGGGTCTGTGCCACGAAAACGGCCTATTTACTACGTTTAAGCCGTAGGGGTCGACCATACCCGCTTATTTTGAAAATCGCCAAGCTGTCTACCAGCGGTTTTATTTTCATAATGCCCGGTATGGTCTAGGGTATTCAACTAAACGTAGTAGATGGGCCCATTTTGTGGCGCGAGCCTCAATCCGAGGGCGCGCTGGACAACAATTCAGTCCCAAAAGGACTATCCTGCGTTGATGCTGGCGATGAGGTCGTTGGCCTTTGCGGCAATTACTTGGTTGATGTCGGCCTGCAGCTCCTCGTACACCGCTATGGCTCGCTCGCCGGAGGGCGTGAGCGTGGATCCGCGGGCGCCGTCGCGCTCGATGAGTTTGCATCCCAGCTGCCCTTCGGCCTCGTTCACGATGCGCCAGGCCTTAGAATACGCCATGCCCATGCTTTTGGCGGCGCGGTTGAGTGAGTGCTCCCGGGCAATACCCTGCAGCAGCAAGACGCAGCCATGGCCGAACACGCCCGGCAAATCCTTGTCGCACGCTTGAATGACCAACTTTGCCGTCGTCTTGTACTTCATACGCTCCACGTCTCCCCGCTAAAGTGTTTGCTGGGCAAACGCAAAGCCTGCGTCAAACCCTCGTGTGCTCTTTCTAAACCATGCATTGTAGCAGTCAAAGTGCGTTAAGATACTTCCCCAGTATTGGGCGCCCAAGGTTGGGCTGGGTCCTACGAGGCCTGCAGCCGACCGGTCGCATGGAAAAAGGAGAAACATGGCTACGTTCTTTCCCGGTGAGTCCCACACGTTTTCGGAGTATCTGCTGGTCCCTGGTTACTCGTCCTCGCAGTGCATCCCCAACAACGTCTCTCTTAAGACGCCGCTAACCCGCTTCAAGCGCGGTGAGAAGCCGGCAATCACCCTGAACATCCCCATGGTTTCCGCCATCATGCAGTCCGTCTCGGGCGTCGACATGGGTGTCGCGCTCGCTACCGAGGGTGGCCTGTCCTTCATTTACGGTTCTCAGACCCCCGAGTCCGAGGCTGCTATGGTCAAGGCCGTTAAGGATCACAAGGCCGGCTTTGTTCAGTCCGATTCCACGCTGACCCCCGACATGACCATGGAGCAGGTCATCGAGCTCAAGGAGAAGACCGGCCACTCCACCATGCCGGTCACCGACGACGGCACTCCCAAGGGCAAGCTCCTGGGTATCGTCACCAGCCGTGACTATCGCCCCAGCCGCGATGACCACCAGAAGAAGGTTTCCGAGTTCATGACCCCGCGTGAGCAGCTCATCGTGGGCGACAAGAACATCAGCCTCAAGGTTGCCAACGACGTCATCTGGGATAACAAGCTCAACGCCCTGCCCATCGTCGACGACTACGATCACCTGATGGGCATCGTTTTCCGCAAGGACTACGACAGCCACAAGACTAACCCCAACGAGCTGCTCGACGGCGATAAGCGCTACATGGTCGGCGCCGGCATCAACACCCGCGACTATGCCGAGCGCGTGCCGCTGCTTATCGAGGCCGGTGCCGACGTCCTGTGCATTGACTCTTCCGAGGGCTTCAGCGAGTGGCAGAAGCGCACCATCGAGTGGATCCGCGCTAACTACGGCGAGGACGTCAAGGTCGGTGCCGGTAACGTCGTCGACGCCGAGGGCTTCCGCTTTTTGGCCGACTGCGGTGCCGACTTCATCAAGGTCGGTATCGGCGGCGGCTCCATCTGCATTACCCGCGAGACCAAGGGTATCGGCCGTGGTCAGGCCACCGCGCTGATCGATGTCTGCCGCGCTCGCGACGAGTACTACGAGGAGACCGGCGTCTACGTGCCCGTGTGCTCCGACGGCGGTATCGTCTACGACTACCACATGACGCTCGCCCTTGCCATGGGCGCCGACTTTATGATGCTGGGCCGCTACTTCGCCCGCTTTGACGAGAGCCCGACCGAGCGCGTCAACGTCAACGGCCAGTACATGAAGGAGTACTGGGGCGAGGGTTCTGCGCGTGCCCGCAACTGGCAGCGCTACGACCTGGGCGGCGCCGCGAAGCTCAGCTTCGTCGAGGGCGTCGACTCCTACGTTCCCTACGCCGGCTCCCTCAAGGACGGCGTGGGCGGCACGCTCTACAAGGTCAAGTCCACGATGTGCAACTGCGGCGCCCTCTCGATCCCCGAGCTCCAGGAAAAGGCACGCCTGACCCTGGTCTCCTCGACCTCGATCGTCGAAGGCGGAGCCCACGACGTCGTAGTCAAGGACTCCCAACAGAGCGTAACGTATCGATAAGATAAGACCTGCACATAAAGGTTGAGCCTCAACCACGTTATTTAGATAAAGCGAGATGCCTGCAAGTCGCAGACATCTCGCTTGTTGTATTTGCTATCATCATGCGAGTTAACCTTAGGGTCGGTCGGCTTAGCTTTGTTCGCTACAAGTTCCGCACGCAAAGAAGAGCACTTAATGTGCTCTTCGTCTTGCGCAGGACTGTCCGCAGTAGCGAATAAAGCTAAGCCGTCCGACCCCAGCAAGATTAAAGGAGCTGATATGTGCGATTGCACAGATCATAAGGATGAGATCCCTGCTTACGACGCGCAGGCCATTGAGTCCAAGTGGATGAAGGCCTGGGAGGACTCCAACCTCTTTGCCGTCGACACCGACGCCAGCAAGCCCAAGAAGTACGTGCTCGAAATGTTCCCGTATCCGTCGGGCGACCTGCACATGGGCCACGCGCGCAACTATACCATCGGCGATGCCATGGCCCGTCAGGCCCGCATGCGCGGCTACGACGTGCTGCATCCCATCGGCTTTGACGCCTTTGGCCTGCCCGCCGAGAACGCCGCCATCAAGCACAATACGCAGGCTGCCGCCTGGACGTATAAGAACATGGACCAGGCACTCGCCACGATGAAGCGCATGGGCTTCTCCTACGATCTGGATCGCATGGTCAAGACCTGCAGCCCCGACTACTACCGCTGGGGCCAGTGGATCTTTGAGAAGCTGTGGGAAAAGGGCCTGGTCTACCGCAAGAAGAACCCGGTCAACTGGTGCCCCACCTGCAAGACTGTTCTGGCCAACGAGCAGGTCACCGAGGGCAAGTGCTGGCGCTGCGGCACCGAGTCCGAGAAGCGCGACCTTGAGCAGTGGTACTTCAAGATTACCGAGTACTCTCAGGAGCTGCTCGATGACCTGGAGAAGCTCCCCGGCTGGCCCGAGCGCGTCAAGCAGATGCAGGCCAACTGGATCGGTCGTTCCGAGGGCGCCGAGGTCGACTTTACCCTGTGCGACCAGGATGGCGATCCCATCGAGGGCGACGAGGGTAAGATCACCGTCTTCACCACGCGTGCCGACACCCTTTTTGGCGTCTCCTTCTTTGTCCTGGCTCCCGAGTACGCCGGCCTGCATGAGCTCGTTGAGGGCACGGAGTACGAGGAGGCCGTCACCAAGATCGTCGAGGACTCCAAGCATATCTCTGCCGTCGAGCGTGCCCAGGGCACCCTCGAAAAGCACGGTGCCTTCACGGGCCGCTATGTGGTAAACCCGGTCAACGGCGAGAAGGTCCCTGTGTGGGTTGCCGACTACGTCGTTGCCGACTACGGCACCGGTGCCGTCATGGCCGTTCCCTGCGGCGACCAGCGCGACTTTGAGTTCGCCCGCAAGTACGACCTGCCGATCGTGCCGATCATCCTGGACGATGACGACCGCGCAGCCGTCGAGGCTAACGGCGAGACTATCGATACCTTCCATGCCGAGACCGTCGACTGGGATTGCGCCCATGCTGCCGAGGGCACGCTCGTCCAGTCCGGCAAGTACACCGGTATGCGCGGCGGCAAGCACTCCGAGGGCGAGGCTGCGATCGTGGCCGACCTCGAGGCCATGGGCTGCGGTCGTCGTAAGGTCGAGTTCCGTCTGCGCGACTGGCTCATTTCCCGCCAGCGCTATTGGGGCAACCCCATCCCGGCCATCCACTGCGAGCACTGCGGCATCGTGCCCGTGCCCGAGGATCAGCTGCCGGTGACGCTGCCCGAGAACCTTGACCTGGGTGCCGGCGAGACCCTTGCCGAGTGCAAGGAGTTCTATGAGACCACCTGCCCGGTCTGCGGTCGCCCGGCCAAGCGCGAGACCGATACCATGGACACCTTTACCTGCTCCAGCTGGTACTACCTGCGCTATACCGACCCGCACAACACCGAGCTGCCCTTCTCCAAGGAAGCCGCCGACCGTTGGATGCCCGTCGATAACTACATCGGCGGCATCGAGCACGCCATTCTGCACCTGCTCTACAGCCGTTTCTTCACCAAGGCGCTGCGCGACTTGGGCCTGCTGAGTGTGGACGAGCCCTTCACCAACCTGCTGTGCCAGGGCATGGTCAAGGACGAGAACGGCGACACCATGTCCAAGTCCAAGGGCAATGTCGTGCCTCCGAGCTCGGTCATCGAGCCCTACGGCGCCGACACCATGCGTTTGGCGATCCTGTTTATCGCCCCGCCCGAGAAGGACTTCGACTGGGATCCCAAGGCCGTTGAGGGCGCCAACCGCTTTATCAAGCGCGCCTGGCGTATCGTGTGGCAGCTCGTTCAGTCCGGCGACGCCAACGTGGCCTTCGACAAGTCCGCGCTCGACGAGGTTGCGATGAAGCTCTATCGCGAGCGTCACCGTACCATCGCCAAGTGCACCGAGGACTTCGACCGCGGCCAGTTCAATACCGCCATCTCGGCCGTCATGGAGCTCGTCAACGCGGCGAGCGCCTACCTCAACGCCACTGAGGACGCTGATCGCGACAAGGCGCTGTGCTACGGCGTGGCCAAGGATATCGTGAGCGTCCTTGCGCCCATCTGCCCGTTCTGGGCCGACGAGCTGTGGCACGAGGCCCTCGGCTGCGAGGGCAACGCCTACACCGCCGCCTGGCCCGAGTTCGACCTGGCCGAGTCCATTGAGGACACCGTGCAGATCGTCGTCCAGGTGCTCGGCAAGGTCCGCGGCCGCATCGACGTTGCCCGCGATGCCTCCAATGAGGATATGCAGGCTGCCGCCGAGGCCGCCGTTGCCAAGTGGCTCGAGGGCAAGACGGTCGTCAAGGCCATCTGCGTGCCCGGCAAGCTGGTCAACCTGGTGGTCAAGTAAGCACTGCGCGCTTAGCTGACGCATTAAAGACGAGGGGCGATCCGGTTGGGTCGTCCCTCGTTTTGTTTAGCCTGGCCGCGGTCAATTGTCCTATTCTTGTGGAGAAGCTGTGCGCACGCTGACCTGCAGATTCGTACTGTGCTTGCACGTTTTCGCAGCTATTGCTATAGTTTGCTTGCAAATGAAGTTGTAATTGAAAGAAGTGGGGTTTCGGCCCCGCTTCTTTTTTGTATGGATGGAGGTGCCGCAATGGTCAAGACTAAGACCGAGCAGGCGATCATCGATGCGCTCGAGGCCGTCGCTCCCCAGCACGATGTCGACATCGTCGACGTCGAGCTCGTGGGTGCCACCAAGGCCCCCTGCGTGCGCGTGCGTATCGAGGGTGCCGAGGGTCAGAGCCTGTCGCTCAACGACGTCACGGCCAATACCAAGTGGATCGGCGACGTGATTGAGGAGCTCGACCCCATCTCTTCGAGCTATACGCTCGAGGTATCGAGCCCGGGTATGGCGCGCCCGCTGCGCCGTCCGCGCGACTTTGCCCGCTTTGTGGGCGAGGACTGCGAGCTCACCTCCACCGCCACCGAGGGCCGTCGCAAGTACGCCGGCAAGATTGCCGCCGCCACCGAGACGAACGTGACCCTCGAGCTCGAGGACGGCGAGTCCGTTACCCTCGATTTTTCTGATGTTAAAAAGTGCAAGTTGAAGCCCACCTACGACTTCAAGCCCGCGAAGGAAGGAAAGTAAGATGGCAGCATCCGACATGATGTCCGCCCTGATGGAGCTTTGCCAGGAGAAGCACATCGACCAGCTCTACCTGATCGACCGCCTGGAGCAGTCGCTCGCCAAGAGCTATGCCGAGATCCTGCATCTTGAGTGGGGCGCTAAGGTGACCATCGACCGCACCACCGGCAAGATCTACGTCTACCGCCTGGAGCCGATCGACGATTCCATGGACGAGGAGGGCAACTTCACCGAGTTCGAGGAGATCGACGTCACCCCCAAGAACACGAGCCGCATCGCTGCCCAGCACGCCAAGGCCGAGATCAACGCCATCGTGCGTAACTCCGCCCGCGAGCAGATCTACGAGGAGTTCTCCGGCCGCATCGGTGACCTCATCAGCGGTACCGTGCTGCAGTCCACGCCCGACTTCACGATCGTCAAGATTCGCGAAGGCGTCGAGGCCGAGCTGCCGCACTTCGATCAGCGTCGTTACGAGAACGAGCGCAACGAGCGTCCGATGGGCGAGCGCTACCTGCACAATCAGCACATCAAGGCCGTGATCATCGACGTTCGCGACCCCAACTCCAACCTGCAGCCGGTTCGTGGCGAGCACAGCCGTCCGCCGATTGTCATCTCCCGTACCCACCCCGAGCTCATGCGTCGTCTGTTTGAGCAGGAGGTGCCCGAGATCTATGAGGGCACCGTCCAGATCAAGTCGATCGCCCGCGAGCCCGGCCAGCGTTCCAAGGTCGCCGTCCACTCGCTCGACGACCGTCTGGATCCCGTGGGCGCCTGCGTCGGCCCCAAGGGCAGCCGTGTTCGCGCTGTCGTGGGCGAGCTCCGTGGCGAGCGCGTCGACGTCATCCTGTGGGATGCCGATCCTGCCGTCTACGTCGCCAACGCCCTGTCGCCCGCTAAGGTCACTCGCGTCCTCATTGACGAGGAGAAGGCCTACGCCGGCGTCATCGTCCCCGACGACCAGCTGTCCCTCGCCATCGGCAAGGAGGGCCAGAACGCCCGCCTCGCCGCGCGCCTGACCGGCTGGCACATCGACATCAAGTCCGAGACGCTTGCCGCCGACATCCTCAAGAACGTTCCCGTTCACGAGGAGCCCGCCGCCGACCTGATCGGTGACGAGGAGGACGAGGACGTCCGTCGCTGCGAGTACGTGTCCGAGGACGGCATCCAGTGCCGCAACCAGGCCCGTCCCGGCTCCCGTTTCTGCGGTGTCCACGACACCGACGCCTTCGATGATGCGGAGGACCTGATCTAGCGCGCGGTCGCGCCGGGCAGGTCCCAGCGCATACCCCACGCTCGTTCAGTCTCTAGGCACCCAAGGTGCCAGAAAGGGTAGGTGAAGTCATATGGCAAAAGTCCGTGTGTCCACCCTGGCCAAAGAGTTCGGCATGACCTCCAAGGAACTGATGGGTCATCTCGCCGAAATGAAGATTCCCGCTAAGTCCGCTTCCTCCACCTTGGAGGACGCCTATGTCGCCATGGTCCGCAAGCAGCTCGCCTCGGTGATCGAGGCCCGCGCTCAGGAAGTCGAGGCCGCCAAGCAGGCCGAGGAGCAGGCAGCTGCCGCCGAGGAGGCAGCACGTGCTGCCGAGGCAGAGCGCGAGCGCATCGCCGCCGAGAAGGCGCGCGAGGAGGAGCGCCGGCAGTTCGCCGCCGCCCAGGCTGCCGAGGAGGCCGCCCGCGCCGAGGCCGAGGCCAAGAAGAAGGCCGAGCAGGAGCGCCTTGCCCGCGAGAAGGAGGAGGCTGCCCGCGAGGCCCAGCGCCGCGCCGTTCCCGCTTCCGACTCCGGTTCGCGTTTCCGTTCGCTGCTTGACCAGATTGCCGCACAGGAGACCGTGCTCAAGGAGAAGAAGGACGCCGAGCAGAAGGCCAAGGCCGAGCGCGCTGCCGAGCGCGGCAACCGTCGTGGCGGCAACAACGACCGTCGCGGTGGCCGTCGTAACGATCGCAACGCCTCCGACAACAACTCCGAGCGCAACGCCTCCGAGAGCCGTCCCCACAGCCATCGCACCAATGCCAGCAACAACGTCGCTGCCGGTATGGACTTCCCCAACCCCGACAAGCAGGGCAAGGGCAAGAAGCGCAAGGGCGGTCACAACAACGAAGAGGACCACTACAGCCGCATGGCGCGCGAGGCCGAGGAGTACAGCCGCGAGAAGGTGCTCGAGGAGGCTCGTGCCGCCGTCGAGGAGGCCTCTCGCGAGTCCACCGGTCGCCGCAAAAAGCGCAAGGAGAAGCGCGAGCGCGAGGCTGCCAAGGCTCAGGAGGAGCGCAAGATAGAGGAGGCGCTGGCCCAGGGCGTGAACCCCGAGGACCTCGACGCCATCAAGGTCTCCCAGGGCGTTACCGTTCAGGAGCTCGCCGAGGCGCTCGACGTTCCGGCCAACGACATCATCAAGCGACTGTTCCTGCTGGGTACGCCGCTTACCATGACGCAGTCCATGTCCGACGACCTTGTCGAGCTCGTTGCCGACGACCTGGGCCGCCAGATCAAGATCATCACCCCCGAGGAGGAGAACACCTTCTCGTTCTACGACGATCCCGCCGACCTTAAGCCGCGCGCACCGGTCGTCACCGTCATGGGCCACGTCGACCACGGCAAGACGAGCCTCCTCGACGCCATCCGTCACACCGGCGTTGCTGCCGGCGAGGCGGGCGGCATTACGCAGGCCATCGGTGCTTCGCAGGTCATGATCAACGACCGCAAGATCACCTTCATCGATACCCCGGGCCATGCCACCTTTACGGCCATGCGTGCCCGTGGTGCCAAGGTGACCGACATCGTCATTCTGATCGTTGCTGCCGACGACGGCGTCATGCCCCAGACCGTCGAGTCGATCAACCACGCCAAGGCCGCCGGCGTACCCATCGTCGTTGCTGTCAACAAGATCGATAAGCCGGGCGCCAACCCCGACCGCGTGCGCCAGGAGCTCACCGAGTACGGTGTCATCCCCGAGGAGTGGGGCGGACAGAACATGTTTGTCAACATCTCGGCGAAGCAGAAGATCGGTATCGACGACCTGCTCGAGACCGTGCTGCTCCAGGCCGACGTGCTCGAGCTCAAGGCCAACCCGGACACCTTTGCCTCCGGCAACGTCCTCGAGGCCAAGCTCGACAAGGGCCGCGGCTCGGTCGCTACCGTGCTCGTGACCCGCGGTACCCTGCACGTGGGCGATACACTGGTCGCCGGCCTCACCTACGGCCGCGTCCGCGCCATGCTCGACCCCAAGGGCCGCGCTGTCACCGAGGCCGGTCCCTCCGACGCCGTCGAGATTTTGGGCCTGCAGTCCGTACCCAACGCCGGTGACGAGTTCCGCGTGTTCGAGGACGAGCGCGAGGCTCGTGCCCTTGCCGACGAGCGTTCGCTCAAGGCCCGTATCGAGGAGCAGAGCCGCGTCAAGCACGTCACGCTCGAGAACCTCTTCGAGACCATTGCCGACGCCGAGGTCAAGGAGCTCAACCTGATCATCAAGGCCGACGTCCAGGGTTCCATCGAGGCCCTTCAGGACTCGCTCGACAAGATGGATCAGTCCGAGGTTCGCATCAACACGATCCACTCCGCCGTTGGTGCCATCAACGAGACCGACGTCGTTCTGGCCGACGCCTCCAACGCCATCATCATCGGCTTTGGTGTCCGTCCCGACGGTAAGGCCCGCTCCGCTGCCGAGCGCGAGGGCGTCGAGATCCGTTGCTACGACGTCATCTACAAGTGCCTCGAGGAACTCGACGCTGCCCGTATCGGCATGCTTAAGCCCACCGAGGTCGAGGTCTCCACGGGTACCGCGACCGTCCTGGACACCTTCAAGGTGCCCAAAGTCGGTATCGCCGCCGGTGTCCGTGTCGAAGAGGGCGAGATCGCCGCGACCGATTCCGTGCGTCTGGTGCGCGACGGCATCGTGGTCTTCAACGGCAAGATCGCCTCGATGCGCCACTACAAGGACGAGGCCAAGAGCCTCAAGAGCGGTTCCGAGGGCGGCATTGGCCTGGAGAACTTCCAGGACATCAAGCCCGGCGACCAGATCGAGGGTTACCGCATCGACCAGGTTGCCCGTACCGAGTAGGGGGTAGCGCTATGAAGCAAACGCAGGCAACCCGCCGTCTGGGCGAGCAGCTTCGCGAGAAGCTCGGTTATATCCTGCTCTTTGAGGTTTCCGATCCGCGTCTCGACCTGGTTACTTTGACCGCGGTCGAGGTCGCGGTGGACCGTTCGTTCGCGCGTGTGTACGTGTCGTGCGATGCGAGCCGCTACGACGAGGTCATGGAGGCGCTCGCAAGCGCCAAGGGCCGTATTCGCAGCCTGTTGGCTCGCTCGCTCGATTGGCGTGTTACGCCCGAGCTCGATTTTCGCATCGACCGCTCGACCGATGAGGCCGAGCGCATCACGCGTGCGCTGGAAAACGTTCCCGCCACGCTTGCGATCGAAAAGGACGAGGACGGCTATCCGATAGCGGATGCCGCCCAGGAGGCAGCTTTAGATGACTAATTCCGCCGACCTCGCCTCGTGCGAGTCTGCAGATATTCAACGACGCATCCTCGAGCTTATCGAGGGTGCGTCCTCCATTGCGATTTCGGGACATACTTCTCCCGATGGCGATGCCTTGGGCTCCGTCTTGGGTCTGGGCCTTTCGCTCATGAAGTTTTTCCCCAACAAGGACATTGCGCTGCTGCTGGCAGACGATGACCCGGTTCCGCGCATCTACCGCTTTATGGAGGGTTCCGATCGCCTGGTGCCGGCATCTGCGTACACCGGCAATCCGGAGCTGTTCATCTCGGTGGACGTACCGGTCGTCGAGCGCCTGAACAACTCCGCCGAGGTGCTTCGTCGCTCCAAGCATGTGGTGTGCTTCGATCACCATCCGGCGCGCGAGGAGTTTGCCGAGCTCAGCCTGAGGCGCGTCGAAGCTGCAGCCTGCGCCATGATCATCGACCGCTTCTTGGACAATTGCGGCATTGTCGCACGTGATGGCGTTGCGACCTGCCTGCTGTGTGGCTTGGTTACCGATACCGGCCGTTTTCAGTACCAAAACGCCGATGCCGCCGCGTTCCATGCAGCCTCGCGTCTGGTTGCCCACGGTGCCGATCCGGCGCGTGTGGCACTCGAGGTTTACCAGAGCATGCGCGTTGAGTTTTTGCACCTCAAGTCCATCGTTATGGGCCGCATTAAGACGGTGGCCCACGGGCGCGTCGCGTATAGCTACGCGTACCAGAGTGATCTTGAGGCCTGCGGTGTCACCTCGGATGAGTGCGACGGTCTGGTTGACGTGGTGCGCTCGGTGATGGGCGTGGAGGTCTGCTTGTTCCTGAAGGGCATTGAGGGCGATACCAAGGTGCGCGGCAACCTGCGCTCCAAGGGTGACCTCAACGTGTCCGAGATCGCTGCTGCCTTTGGCGGAGGCGGACATCCCGCTGCCGCCGGTTTTTCCAACAACGGAACGATTCTCGAGACGCTCACCGTGGCACTTCCCATGCTGGCCGAACTGGTAGGGGAGGATCGCACTTCGGTGACCATCGAGCTTTAACTTTTTGGATGGTACATGGCTCGTCGTACACCTTCTCAACTGAATATGCTGCTCGCCGTCGATAAGCCGGTGGGCTGCACGTCCCACGATGTGGTTTCGCAATGCCGGCGCGCCCTCCATGAGCGGCGCGTCGGCCATGCCGGCACGCTCGACCCCATGGCATCGGGTGTCATGGTGGTGGGTGTGGGCCAGGCCACCCGTCTGCTGGGCATGCTAACCCTCGATACCAAAAGCTATGTCGCCGACATTTCGTTTGGCGCCGAGACCAATACCGATGATGCGGAGGGCGAGGCGGTCCGCACGGTGGCTGTTGCCAACGAGCTCCGCGATCCTGCCTATGCCCGTGAGCGCTTGGCCGCTATGCTGGGTCCGCAGATGCAGGTGCCGCCGGCGTTTTCGGCTATCTCGGTCAATGGCGTTCGCGCCTACAAGTCTGCTCGCGAGGGCAATGCGGTGGACCTACCTCCGCGCCCCGTCGAGGTCTATGCCGCCGGCCTGATCGCCGTGGGAGGCGAAGGTGATACGTGTGTGTGGACCGTGGCGTTCTCGGTGAGCAAGGGCACCTATATCCGTGCGCTCGCTCGCGACTTGGGCCGCGCCTGCGAGAGCGCCGCGCACATTTCCGCGCTGCGCCGCACGGCCTCCGGTGTTGTTTCCATTGGCGCCTGTCATGCGGTCGAGGAGCTTTCTCCCGAGTCCGCGCCTGGCTTTGCCCTGGATCCCATTGCGGCCCTGGGCGCCACGCGTGTTGACTTGCCGGGCAATCTTGCCGAAGACCTGCTCTGCGGCCGACGCATTCCCGTTGAGCGTGCGCTTGCCGATTTCGATGCTTCGAAAGCGCCGTTTGCGCTGGTGCTCGATGGGGGACTCAAGGCGCTCGCCCGCATCGAAAGTGGCCGCTTTGTCATGGAGCACGTGTTTCCGCAGGCAATCGGCGGTGTTCGATGATGTTGTCCGCTCGCGAGCTCGCGCGTATCTTTTTTGAAGGCGAGTCGGACGAGGCTCGCATCGTCACTGCCGATGCGTTTGATGAGTGCGAGCACTTGGGTGCTGCCTCGATCGCCATTGGCGTGTTCGATGGCGTTCACCGTGGACACCGGGAACTCATCGAAGCGCTTGTCCGTGATGCCCGTGCCCATGGCTGCAAGGCGGTCGTGGTCACTTTCGATCCCGATCCGGACGTTGTGGTGAGTCCTTCGCCCGCTCAAAAATTGATGACGACGGCCGACCGTCTACATGCCTTGGCTCAGACCGGGGTCGATGCGGTGGTGGCCGTTCCCTTTACGCCTGAGGTTGCGGCACTCGACCATGTTGCTTTTCTCTCGCTGGTGTCGCGTCTGGTCGACATTCGTTCGATTCGCGTTGGCAGCGACTTTAGGCTGGGTCGTGGCGGTGCTTCTGGTGTTGACGAGATGCGCACCTGGGGTGCCGAGCGCGGCGTTGACGTATACGGGCACGACCTGCTTTGCGAGGGCGGTGAGGCCATTTGCGCCACCCGCATTCGTCATGAGCTGGGACAGGGCCATGTGGAGCTTGCTGCTGAGTTGCTCGGCCGCCCGTATATGCTGCGTGGCGGTGTTATTCGTGGCCGTCACGAGGGTTCTGACATGGGCTTTCCCACGGCTAACCTGCAGGTTCCCGACGGCATTCAGGTGCCTGCCGATGGCGTGTATGAGGGCCTGGTGCTCGTTGATGACACCGTATGGCCTGCTGCCGTTAACGTCGGCCTGCCGCCGACGTATGCCGACGATGCCGCTTCATCGCATCTCGAGGCTAACTTAATTGGTTATACGGGCGACCTGTACGGCGCTTCCGTTTCGCTGGCGTTTACGCGCTGGCTGCGTCCCTCGCGTGTGTTCGATTCGCTGGATGAGTTGATTGCGACCGTCGAGGGTAATATCGAGGACATTCGTCACAACTTGGGTGAGCAGGGGGTGGGCATCCGTGATTAGCGATGAGGAAAAAGACCAGGTACGCGCTGCGTCCGACCTAGTTGCCATCGTGCAGGAAACGGTTGAGCTCAAGCCCCGCGGCCATGAGTTTTGGGGCTGCTGCCCCTTTCATGGCGAAAAGACTCCGTCCTTCCACATTATTCCCGCCACGCAGGTGTGGCATTGCTTTGGCTGCGGCGAGGGTGGCGACGTCTTCACCTATATCATGAAGCGCGAGAACCTGAGCTTTCCCGAGTCAATCCGTTATTTGGCCGATCGTGCAGGTATTGAGCTGCACGACACCGGAGATCGCCGCGAGCGCGGTACCAAGCGTGCCCGCATCTACGATCTGTGTGCCGAGACCGCCCAGTTCTACCACACCATGCTTATGCGCGGTAAGGATGGCCGTCCACGTGAGTACTTTGCCAGCCGCGGCATGGGTGGCGACGTCTGCCGCCGCTACTGCCTGGGCTTTGCGCCGGGTCGTAATATGCTGGTGGCTCATCTGTCGCAGGCGGGCTTTACTCCGCAGGAGATGATCGACGCCAACGTTGCCGTGAGTCGAGGGCGCGGGCAGCTTGCCGACCGCTTCTACGACCGCGTGATGTTCCCCATCTTTGACGAGCAGGGTCACAACATCGCCTTTGGCGGTCGCATCATGGGTGACGGCCAACCCAAGTACCTCAACACCGCCGAGACGAGCGTGTTTCATAAAAAGCGAAACCTCTACGGCTTTAATTGGGCCAAGGAGTTTATCGTCGCGCAGGATACCGCCATCGTGGTAGAGGGCTATACCGACTGCATCGCCTGTTGGGAGGCGGGGATTAAAAACGTTGTCGCTACGCTGGGCACCGCGCTCACGGAGCATCACGTCAAGACGCTCACCCGCTTTGCCAAGCGCATCGTGTATATGTTTGACGGCGATGCCGCGGGCCAGAAGGCCGCCCGTCGCGCGATTCAGTTTATCGAGCAGGATTCGATGGACCTGCGCTGCGTGGTGCTGCCTGACGGCAACGATCCCATGGAGTTCATCACGGCCCACGGCGGAGAGGAGCTGCAGAAACGCATTGACGCCGCCGAGCCGCTCATGGACTTCGTGTACCGTTCGCTGCAGGAGTCGAGCGACATCACCACGCCGGGCGGTCGCGCCAAGGCGCTGGAGGATGCGCTCACGCTCATCTATCCGCTTCGTGACAGCTATATGATCGATACGTACTTTATCCAGATTGCCGATCTGCTGGGTTTGGATTTGGAGACCGTGCGTGCGAGCTCGGGCCGTGTGTTTCGCGATGTCGCCAAGCGCGAGGATGCGGAACGACGTCGTGAGCAGAGCTTTGAGCGCCAGCGGGCACAGGCTGAGCGGTCCGGCGGGACGGGCAGTCGGGCGTCGAGTTCTCGCGATGCCGGTCGCGGCGCTTGGGCATCGGGCGCGACGCCGTCGGTGTCCGCGCCGGTCGAGGAAGAGCCGTACGACTACGTCCCACTCGATGCCTACGGTGCCGCGCCCGTGGAGGTCGTCGACGATCTGCCGCCAATCGATGTGCCTGATGGTATGGGTGCTGTGCCTGTGACTGATGGTTCGGGCGCTCCGGCTGCGGCGGCGCCGATGGTTCTTACTGATCTTGAGCGCAAGTCCTTGGCAGGGGAGCGCGAGCTGTTGACGATGCTCACGAGCTACCCCGACCTGTTCCGCACGTATGCCGACCGCATCTGCTCTATCGAGTGGGTTGACCCACGTCACGAGTCCATCGCATGGGCCGTTCTGGCAACGCCGCCGGGAACCGATCCTGCAGCCTGCATGGATGCGGCGCGCTCGGTCTGTCCCGAGGCGGCAACGCTTGTGAGTGCCGGGCGCATCTCCGCGACGAGCAAGCACCCCACCGAGACGAACATCGTGTTCATGCTCGATACGCTCGAGCTCTACACCATCAAGCGCCGCATGCGTGCCGCACAGGCCAAGCTGCGCCAGGACCGTTCGCTCGATGATGAGGCCCGTCGCGCGCTGACCGTGCAGGCCGCGCAGGATTCGCAGCGTCAACGCGAGCTGCAAAAGTCTATCGGCGGCGTGGCGGACCCGTTCCGTTTGATCGGTCTGGAGGCCGCAGGCACCGAACAGGCCTAGATGTTGTGGTCAACCAGCGTATTCTCGCCTATATCCAGTCCTCTTTTTGGGTATAGACGCCTATGTGTGTGCTAAAGTATTGAGTCCTGTGGACTATGAAGGGAGAATCTGTGCCAAAAAAGACTGAGAGCACGGGTACTGGGCTGGAATCCTACGTTGCAAAGCTCATGGGCAACGGCTCAAACAGGACTTCGGTAACCGAGGACGAGATTCAGGTCGCCCTGAAGGATATCGATGTTTCTGACGAGCAGCTCACCGCGGTGTATTCCGCGCTGCGCAACAGCGGCATCCAGATTATCTCCGCGAGCGGAAACGACGACGCCCCCATGGACGTCGACGATGACGATAACGATACCGATACTGACGATTTCGATGACGACGACGAGCACGATTCCGGCTCGCTCGACGATCACGAGCTCAAGATGGCCCGTCAGGCCGACGCCGAGACGGGTTCTTCCAAGAGCAAGAAGAAGCGCACCGTGCGCACGTCCCGTTCACGCTCCCGCGTGCGTGGCATCGATGCCTCCACGGTGATGCTGACCGGCGACCCGGTTCGTATGTACCTCAAGGAGATCGGCAAGGTCGACCTGCTGACCGCCTCCGAAGAGGTCGATTTGGCCATGAAGATCGAGGCCGGTCTCGATGCCACCGAGAAGCTCGAGGCCGCCGAGGCGGGCGAGATCGAGCTTACCCGCGCCGAGATGCGTCGCCTGACCCGTATCGAGAACGTGGGTCTCGAGGCCAAGCAGGCGCTCATCAGCGCCAACCTGCGTCTGGTCGTCTCCATCGCCAAGCGCTACGTCGGTCGCGGCATGCTGTTCTTGGACCTGATCCAGGAGGGCAACCTCGGTCTGATCCGCGCCGTCGAGAAGTTCGACTACCAGAAGGGCTTTAAGTTCTCCACGTACGCCACGTGGTGGATCCGTCAGGCCATCACGCGCGCTATCGCCGACCAGGCCCGTACCATCCGTATTCCCGTGCACATGGTCGAGACCATCAACAAACTCGTTCGCGTGCAGCGCCAGCTTCTCCAGGACCTGGGTCGCGATCCGACCCCCGAGGAGATCGGTGCCGAGATGGACATGAGTGCCGACCGCGTCCGCGAGATCCAGAAGATTTCGCAGGAGCCCGTGTCGCTCGAGACCCCTATCGGCGAGGAAGAGGATTCCCAGCTGGGCGACTTCATCGAGGACTCCCAGGCTATCGTTCCGCCCGATGCCGCCAGCTTCTCCATGCTGCAGGAGCAGCTCACCCAGGTGCTCGACTCGCTTGCCGATCGTGAGCGCAAGGTTATCGAGCTGCGCTTTGGCCTTGTTGACGGACATCCCCGTACGCTCGAGGAAGTCGGCCGCGAGTTTGGCGTCACGCGTGAGCGCATCCGCCAGATCGAGTCCAAGACTCTGGCCAAGCTTCGCCACCCGAGCCGTAGCAGTAAGCTGAAGGACTATATCGAGAGCTAGTCAAGCAAGAGGCGCCCTCAAGCACATCCGCTTGGGGGCGCTTTCATGTAGACATTGGGGACGTTCTTGAATGACTGGTCGTTTAAGAACGTCCCCAATGACTGGGTCGGAAAAATTCTCAAAAAAGCTCTTGCCCTAAGCTGATTCGTCCGTATAATAAACTTCGTTGCTTGAGAGCACGCACCTATTCCTCGGTAGCTCAATGGTAGAGCACGCGGCTGTTAACCGCGCTGTTGTAGGTTCGAGTCCTACCCGGGGAGCCAGGTTGTAAAACCCGTCGCTTATGTGGCGGGTTTTTTCATGCCGCGATCGCCTGGCGCGAACGTTACCGTATCAACATTTCGTGTCGAGGATGTAATCCCGTGACCCGCCACCTCAACATGGCGCGGTCGTTGTAGAATATTGCAATGATTGCTCCCACGACATGGTGCCGCGAGCACCAGATAAGGAGATTCTTGTGTCTGAGACCATTAACGGCAGCCTGAGCGTCTCGAACGACGTTATTGCCGATATTGCCGGTTATGCCGCGATGACGTGCTATGGCGTCGTCGGCATGGCTGAGCAGCTCCAGGGCGCCGAGAGCGTGCGCCTGCTTGCCGGTCAGCGCCTCCGCAAGGGCGTGCTTGTCTCCGCCGACGAGAACGGCCTTACGGTCGATCTTCACGTCGTGCTCGAGAACGGCGTCAACATGAAGTCCGTCTGCCACAATCTTTCGAGCTCCGTTGCCTTCACCCTGCAGGAGATCGCCCAGATCGATCCCGCCAGCCTTAAGATCGGCATCCACATCGACGCGCTCAAGAGCCGTCTGAACTAGCATCCGAAAACGGAGATTCAAATACCCATGATTGCAAAGACCATTCGCACCTGTTTTCCGATCGCTGCGGCTGCCGTTTCCGACAAGGCCGAGGAGATCAACAAGCTCAACGTCTTCCCCGTGCCCGACGGCGACACCGGTACCAACATGTCGCTCACGCTCGCCTCGGTGACCAAGGAGCTTTCCGCCCTTCCCGCCGATGCCGATATGGAGGCCATCGCCGGCGCCATCACCCACGGCTCCCTGATGGGCGCTCGCGGCAACTCCGGCGTCATCACCTCGCAGATTCTGCGCGGCGTGGCCGAGGGTCTCGTCTCCGCCGATGAGCCTATCACGTCCGCCAACATCGCCTTCGCCTTCCGCCGCGCCGTCAAGGTCGCCTTCCAGGCTGTCCGTAAGCCCATCGAGGGCACGATTCTCACGGTCCTGCGAGATGTTTCGACCAAGGCCGACGAGTGCGAAAAGAAGAAGTTCTCGGCCGAGGACGCGCTCGATGCCATCGTCGTCGAGGCCTACCAGTCCGTCGCCCGCACGCCCGACCTGCTGCCCGTTCTGAAGGAGAACGGCGTGGTCGACTCCGGCGCCTTTGGCTTTGCCATCTTCCTCGAGAACTTCGTAGCTGCCGCTCTTGGCCGCAGCACCGTTGTCGAGTATTTCTCCGCTACGTTTGACTCCGCCGGCTCTGCCCGTGATGCCGCTCTTGGCCGCGTTGAGATCGAGGCTAACGACGACTGGGAGGGCTCGGAATTCCGTTACTGCAATGAGTTCCTGTTTAAGGCCGACGCCCCGTTTGACGAGGACGAGTGCCTTAAGTTCCTGGGTTCCATGGGCGACTGTGAGCTGCTCGTGGGCGCATATCCCGACTACAAGATCCACGTGCACTCCAACACCCCGAACCTGGTGCTCGAGCACATGCTGCAGCTTGGCCAGATCTACGAGGTCTTTATCCACAACATGGAGATGGAGGCCCACGACCGTACCGCCAAGATCCACGAGGACCAGGAGAAGGCCGCCGAGCCCGCGAAGGCCCTGGGCTTTGTCGCCGTTGCCGCCGGTTCCGGCGAGGCAGACATCCTCAAGTCCCTCGGCGTTGACGTGATCGTGTCGGGTGGTCAGACTATGAACCCCTCGACTGCAGATCTGCTGGGCGCCGTTGACCAGGTCAACGCGACCTCGGTCATCATCCTGCCCAATAACGGTAACATCCGTATGGCTGCCGAGGCCGCTGCCTCCGCCTGCACCGACAAGAAGGTCGCCGTCGTTCCCACCAAGACCGTCCCGCAGGCCTTCTCCGCGCTGTTCGCGGTCCTGCCCGATTCCGAGCTCGAGGATGCCGTCGCCGCTATGGTCGACGCCATCAGCGAGGTCCGCGATGGCGAGGTCACCCGTGCCGTGCGCGATTCCAGCGCCTCCGACGGCTCGCCGATTCACTCCGGTGACGTCATGGGTATCATTGCCGGTTCCATTGACGTGGTCGGCTCCGATGTGAAGCAGGTCACGCTCGATTGCATCAACCGCATGCAGGAGGAAGAGGAGGGTGACGCGCTGACGATTCTGGCCGGCGAGGAGCTGTCCGATGAAGCCTTCCAGGAGATCGTCGACGCCATTGAGGAGGCTCAGCCCGATTTGGAGGTCGACGCCCATCGTGGCGAGCAGCCGCTCTATCCCGTGATCTTCTCGATCGAGTAGGCAACTGCCCATGTCCGAGCTGTGCTCCGTGCCGCGCGTCTCGGAGCGCTTTGCCCAGAGCAATGCGCTCGACGAGGATATCGCGCGACTCAAATATGTTTCGGGTAAACGTGAGGAGGCCCTTCGCCGTCTGGGTATTCGGACGGTGGGGGACCTCCTTCTCCATATCCCTCATCGATACCTCGACTTTACGCGCTCCTGGTCCATCGAGATGGCGCCCATTGGTACCGTGTGCACCATCATCGCCACGGTCGACCGTATCGTTCAAAAGAAGCCGCGTCCGCGCATGCAGGTGACCGAGGTCTCACTCGTTGATGAGACGGGCGTGCTGCAGGTCGCCTTTTTCCGTCAGCCTTGGATTGCCCAGCAGCTTAAGCAGGGCGACCGCCTGGCCGTGATGGGCAAGGTTGAGTTTGCCTACGGTTTTAAGCAGATGGCCTCGCCGCACTTTGAAAAGCTCGATGAGGGGCGTGCTGCGGGCACCATTTTGCCGGTCCATTATGTGAGTGACGGCGTGAGCCAGGCATGGATGCGCCGCATCGTAAGAGGTGCGCTCGAGGTCGTCGGCAATCCCTTCGACCCGATTCCCGCACGCTTGCGCGTTAAACGTCGCCTGATGAGCAATGCCCGTGCGCTTCGATCGATCCACTTTCCTTCGAGCATGGCTGAGCGCGATATCGCGCGCGCACGGCTTGCCTACGAGGAGTGCCTCTACCTGCAGCTGGCGCTGCGCCTGCGCAACGACGGCGGCCTGGTCGATGTGGTGCCCTATGCCCACGCCGCGGGCGAGCACCTGGCCGCGCTTAAGCAGGCCCTGCCGTTTTCGCTGAGCGACGAGCAGGAGGCCGCGTTCCAAGATATCCTGCGCGATATGTGCGATGGCGGGCGCGTGATGAACCGCCTGCTGCTGGGCGATGTCGGTACCGGCAAGACCGCTGTTGCCGCCTGCGCGCTGGCTGTGGCTGCCGATAGCGGCACGCAGGCCTGCGTTATGGCGCCCACGGGCGTGCTGGCGCGTCAATATGCCGATAAGACCGGCCCCTTGCTTTCGCAGGCTGGCATGACCTGGGCGCTCCTGACGGGCGCCACGCCGGCGGCCGAGCGCGAGCGGATCCATGCGCAGCTGGAATCGGGCGAGCTCGATGTCCTCTTTGGCACCCACGCGGTGCTTTCGGATAACGTTGCGTTCAAGCATCTGTCGCTCGTGGTCATCGATGAGCAGCACCGGTTTGGCGTCGGCCAACGCAACGCCCTGCGTGCGAAGGGCCCTGGTGCCGATCTGCTCGTTATGACGGCAACGCCCATCCCACGTACGCTGGCGCTTTCGGTCTACGGCGATCTGGACACGAGCATCATCCGCCATCGGCCCGTCCCTGGCGCTGGCGTGATGACACGCGTGCTTACCGAGTCGAGCCGCGACCTTGCCTATGGCGCCATCCGCGAGGCGCATGAAAAGGGTCAGCAGGCCTACGTGATTTGCCCGCTCGTGGAGCCGAGTGACTCGGTCGATGAGCTGGAAGACGTGCCCGGTATTGCCCGCGACGATGAGGGCCGCGTGACGGTTCCCGTGCCGCTGCACGATACGGCGACCGAGCTCGATCGCCTGCGTCTGGCGTTGCCGGGCCTTGCCATCGAGCGCCTTCACGGCCGTATGCCAGCGGGGGAGAAGGACCAGGTTATCGATGCCTTCAAGCGCGGCGAGATCGACGTGCTCGTCTCGACTACGGTGGTCGAGGTGGGCGTCGACGTGCCCAACGCCACCGTCATGGTCATCGAGAACGGTGAGCGCTTTGGCTTGGCGGCCCTGCACCAGCTGCGCGGCCGCGTGGGCCGCGGCAGCGTGTCGGGCACCTGCCTGGTCATGACGCACTCCAAGGGCAACGGCGGCGCTTCGGCGGCGCAAGAGCGTCTCCAGTCGCTCGAAAAGACCTCGGACGGCTTTACGCTCGCCCAGATGGACCTTCGTCTGCGCCACGAGGGCGAAATCCTGGGGTACCGCCAGCATGGCGGTGTGACTCTGCGCTTTGTCGACCTGGATGCCGACGAGGAGCTGATCGAGTGGGCCCATTTGGACGCGGTCGAGCTCTTGCGGTATGCTTGCAACCTTGACTCCGTGGCGACGCGCCCCCTGCGCGATGCGGTCGCCATGCGATATCGACACATTTTTAAGGAGGTCAGCGGAGGATGAGAATCATCGGCGGCGAATGGCGCGGTCGTAAGATCGAGGAGCCCCGTGGTCGCGATGTCACCCGCCCCACGACCGATCGCGTGCGCGAGGCATGCGCATCTATGGTCATGTCGGCATTCGACTTCGATCTGGACGAGGTCCGCGTGCTGGACGCTTTTGGCGGCTCCGGTGCCTTAGGGTTAGAGATGCTCTCACGTGGTGCCCGCTCACTCACGACGTTCGAGGTCGATCGGAATGCCGCGCGGCTCATTACCAAGAATATCGAGTCGCTCTGCCGTGACCGTGCGCGTTGGCGCGTGGTAACGGGCGACATGCTGGCGAGCGCCTCGCGCGGTCGTGTGCCGGGCGGCCCCTTTGATCTGGTCCTGCTCGACCCGCCCTATGCTTTTGGTGCCGAGCCGGTCGAGATACTGCTGCAGAACCTGGCTCAGCAGGGCCTGCTTGCACCTGGCGCTTATGCCCTGTTTGAGCATGCCGCCGCCGATGCGGGCGCGCATCCGGCAGGCTTTGAGATCGTGCGCGAGAAGCGCTACGGCATTACCTCGGTCGACCTGCTTCGTTGGGTCGGCGATGACGATAGTGAGGAAGATTGCGCCGGCACCGATGCTTACAACAACGATGCCATGACGGTTCAGGAGAACGCCCATGAGTGACACCATCAACCGCGTGATCGTCCCGGGCACCTTCGATCCCATCACGTTTGGCCATATCGACGTCATCCGCCGCGCCCGCCGCATCTTTCCCAGCGTGATCGTCGCTGTCGCCGAGTCGCAGGGTAAAAACGGTGTGGGCACCACGTTTATGCTCGATGAGCGCGTGGCGCTGGCTCGCGAGGCGCTCGGTGATATCGACGGCGTCGAGGTCCTGCCCTTTACCGGCCTCTTGGTCGACTTCGCTCGCGAGCAGGGGGCGGGGGCCGTGGTCAAGGGCCTGCGCGCCATGACCGACTTTGAGTACGAGCTGCAGCAGGCAGACCTCAACTATCGCTTGGATAACGAGTTGGAGTCCATCTTTGTCATGAGTGCGCCGCAGTACGGCTATATCTCGAGTTCGGTCGTTCGCCAGATCGCCTCGCTCGGCAGCGATGTATCGACGTTTGTCCCGCCCAACGTGGTCGAAGCGCTCAGACACCGCTTTTCGTGACGTTTTTTATTGCCTGGTGGCATGTGGTAAACTAGCACGATGATATGTTACCTATGAAAGGAGACTGGATGCCGGGCGAGAATTTTCCTGGCGATAGGATCGTCAGCTTGGTCGATGAGCTCGAAGGGCTGATCGAGGAAGCCAAGCCGCCTTTCGGCAAGAACGCTCAGTTCAAGGTCATCGACGCCGACGTGTTCTTCAACATCCTCGACGAGATCCGCATGAGCTATCCCGAGGAGTGGCAGAAGTCTCGCCGTATCCTTAAGGAGCGCGAGGAGCTTATGGCTTCCGCCGCCGCTCAGGCCGATTCCATCATCGCCGACGCTCAGCAGCAGGCCCTCACCATTGCCGGTGAGCAGGAGATCGTCCGCTTAGCGCAGCAGCAGGCCGACGACATCCGTGATCGTGCCCAGCAGTACGAGCGCGAGACGCGTTATGCTGCCGAGGACTACGCAGAGCAGGTCTTTACGCACCTGGAGGAGAACCTTAAGAGCCTGACCGGCACCGTTACCCGTTGCCGTCAGCAGCTTAACGAGGGTGCCGCCCAACAGAATGGTCAGTGGTAATGGCTGAGTTCCCGAGCGTTACCGTCGATCTTTCCGAACAGCTCGAGTTTCCTGGAGATTCGTATCCGCTGACCGGTAAGGTCGATGTCGCCACCTACACGGTGGGCGAGAAGGAGTACCAGCTTCAGGACGGCATCGACTACGACGTTGTCTTTACCAATGCCGGTACCGGTGTCTTGCTCACGGGCATGGTCCGCGCGCACGCCACCGGCGAGTGCGACCGTTGCCTGGAGCCCGCCTCGTTTGATATCGCCGGCGAGATCGAGGAGTTCTACCTCTTTGAGGAGCCCGAGGATCCCGAGGCCTACGAGGACGGCTACGAGCTCCTGGGTGAGGACCGCATCGTCGATCTGGGTGAGCCCATCAATGACGCGGTCG
>CAJMMX010000014.1 GCA_905214615.1 uncultured bacterium
AGGAGGCAGGTTAAACTGAAGGGACTGACCCCGGAGGAATTCCGGAATCAGTCCCCATGTGCGGCATAGGCCGCTTATTAGCCCGTCCAAGAATTGGGGCGCAGTTCAGTCAGAGCCAAAACGGGGGCTGTTCCGTGCTTCAGCTAGCTGGTAAAAGCCTTTACCTTGCTGAATATTCTCATTTTTGCACGGCGCAGGCGGGGGTACCCTTGCTTACGGCAGGATATGGAAGCCCAAAGCGGCGATATCCTTGGCAAAGCCGCGCACGGTGTCGAGCGAGACCTCGTACGGATCGCGACCGATGTTCTTGCGCTTGGCCAGGATACTGTTGGGCACCGTGATGATCTGGCAACCGCAGGCCTCGGCCTGGTAGATGTTGATGAGCTCGCGCGTGGACGCCCACAGGACCTCGCAGTTTGGCTTGGCGGCGGCCTTCTTGACCGACTCCGTCATAAACGGAATGGGGTCGACGCCGGTGTCGGCGATACGGCCGGCAAAGAGCGAGATGATGGACGGCGTCTCGGCGTCAACGGCCTCGACCATCTCGTCGACCTGCGCGGGCGTGAAGATGGTGGTGACGTTGACCTTAATGCCGTCGGCGGAAAGCTTGCGCACCAGCTCGGCGGTGGACTCGCCCTTAGTGGTCACGCACGGAATCTTGACGTAGACGTTCTCGGCCCAGGTAGCGATCTCGCGTGCCTCGACCTCCATGGTCTCTACGTCGTCGGCAAAGACCTCAAACGAAACGGACACATCGGTGATGTGGGCCAGGACCTCCTTGGCAAATGCGCGGTAATCCGTCACGCCGCCCTTCTTCATAAGGGACGGGTTGGTTGTGAAGCCCTGAACGTTGCCGTTCTCGTACATGTCGAGCATGCCCTCGAGGTTTGCACCGTCAGCGAACACCTTGATTGCCATCTGCCTGATTCCTTTCGCTTGCACATGGGCGTTAAACTGCTAAACACTTTACCTACGTTTATCAAGGCGTGAGCTGCGGTTTTTTATCTTCTCGGCGAACGGCATAAACGCTTTAGCGTTTTTGAGCACACCCTCCAGCGGCAAAACGATTTTGCAGGGCGAGCCGATTTGAGCCGCCCGCCGCGGGTGAACGGTAATTGGACGGTTCCCGCTAGATCAACCCAAAGTGGCGCATGGCGGTGACGGTACCGTCGTGTGCGACGTCGTCGGTCACGTAGTCGGCGACCGCCTTGACCTCGGGCATGGCGTTGCCCATGGCAACAGCCGTCTCGACGGCGGCGAGCATGCCCAGGTCGTTGCCCGAATCGCCGAAGCCAAAAGTGCGCGCATTTCCCTCGCGGCCCAGATACGCCAGCGCTCGCGCCACGCCCACGCCCTTGTCGATGCCCTTGGGGCTCAGCTCGCGGTTTGCTTGCTGGGCTCGCTTGGAAGCTCGGCGGTAAACGCGTCTCCCAGTCAATCCGGCACCGCCGAGGCAAACCCCACACGTGCCCGCCAACGCAAAGGTCCGGCGGGACGCACCTAGCATCCCGCCGGACCGTCACTCGTCCAGGAGGCCACCGCGACGAGCCCCTAGATCTTCGCAAGCTCCTCGGAGATGACGCGGCAGACGTCCTCAGCCTGAGGCATCACGCCGTACATCTCGAAGAAGCCGTGGTCGCAGCCGCGATAGCGAATCGCGGTGACGTCAACGCCCGCATCCTGCAGCCTCTTCGCGAATAGCTCGTCCTGATAGCGCAGGTAGTCATACTCGGAAGAGATGATGACCGTGCGGGGGAACGCGCTCACGTCCTCCGCGAACAGGGCAGACACCCTCGGGTCGAGCATCTCCTCCGCATTGCCGTTGGTATACATCACTGGCAGGTCGTCGTTGGCGTTGCGGATGCGATCCACCCTGCTCAGAGCCTCGGCCCTCTGGTCGTTCACGATCTCATAGAGGTCATAGGACCATTCCTCCGGAACAGGGCCGCCGTCGACGAGCGGATACAGCTCGGCCACGAGCTTGATCCTGTCCGCATGGGACCCGTCGAGGACGACGGCGTTGGTCAGGCTTCCGCCCGCGGAGTCGCCAGCCACGGCGACCCGCGTCGCGTCGACACCCAGCTCATCCGCATGCTCGACAAGCCAGTCGAGCGTCTTCACGCAGTCCTCGACACCACCGGGGAACATCGTCTCGGGAGACAAGCGGTACTCCGGGTAGATCGCGACGCAGCCCGTTCGCTCCGCGATGTCGCGCAGGCAGTTCTCGTACTGGCCAATGTTGCCCACCATGAAGCCGCCGCCGTGGATGAACACGAGCGCGGCGGAGCCGCACCCGTGGCCCTCGGGCGTGAAGACGTGCAGGGGAATGCCCCTGTCGCCAAAGTTCATGACGACGGTCTTCTTGGCGACGTTCGAGCCCCTCACGACATGGGTCTCCTTGTTGGGAGCGGAGCGCCACGCGATCACGTCCACCGGCCCCGCCGGCGCCGGGCCGGCGGCGAGCTTCGCATGGGCGCGCGCGTAGACGCGCGGATCGAGCACGCGCTCGCGCTCGTCTCCCGGCACGGGCTTCAGCAGGAGCTTCAGCCCGTTGGGCTCCACGACCTCCCTAGATCCACGCTCAAGCACTTCAAGCTCGGAAGTGGGGTACTTCCTCTCCTCGGTGCCCATGGCTAGCCGATCTTCAGCTCGTCAAGCTTGGCGTCAAGCTTGGCCATCTCATCGGCGGAAAGCTCCCACTCGAACGTCTCGCAGTTCTGAATCGCGTGGGCGTCCGTGCGCACGCCAACGAGCGCGGTGCCCACGTACTCCTTCTGGGTGCTCCAGTTCACGGCGACCTGTGCCACGGGCTTGTCATGAGCCTCGGCGATCTCGTCCATGACCTTGAGCAGCTCCTGGACGCGCGAGAACTTGGGCTCCTGGAAGTAGTCGTAGAAGCCGCCACGAACATCGCCCTCCTCGAACTTCGGCAGCTCGCGGAACTTGCCCGACAGGATGCCCGCGCCAAGGGAGCCATAGGTGAAGGAGTCGATGCCACGCTCGTAGCCCCACTTGATAAGGTCCTCGGAGGAGCGGTCGACCATGGAGTAGGGCGGCTGCTGGACGTCGACCTGAGCGACCTTCTCGCACTCCTCGATCATCTCGGTCGTGAAGTTGGAGACGCCGATGTGGCGAATCTTGCCTTGCTCCTTGAGGAGCTGGAGGGCGCACATTGTCTCGGAGAACGGGGTCTTGGCGTCGGGCCAGTGCACGAAGTAGAAGTCGATGTAGTCGGTGCGGAGATTGCGCAGCGAGCTCTCGACCTCCCTCATTATGTTCTTGAACGAAGAGTCGCGGTCATAGCCGGCGGCGCTGGTGATCAGGCCAACCTTGGTCGAGAGCAGGTAACTCTCTCGGTCGACGCCCCTGAGCGCGTTGCCGACGACCTTCTCGGACGCGCCGTTGCCATAGCACGGCGCGGTGTCAATGAGGTTGACGCCGTGATCGAGCATGGTGCGGATGGCGGACATGCTGGCGGCGTCATCGTTCTCACCAAAGGAGTCGCCGCCGATCGCCCAGGTGCCCACGGCGAGCTGGGAGACGTCAACGTCGGAGTTCTTGAGGTGCGTGTAGCGCATATTCTCTCCTTCTAATGGGGCGGCACGCATCGAATGTCCTCGATCGCGTGCCGCCAGGAATTGCCTTGAACAGGCTTCGGATGATCCGGAAACCGCCTTACACGATGCCCACGAGGCCGAGGACGAGCGCCAGAACCATGATGCCGACCAGGATGATGTTGACGTTCACGTTCTTCTTGCGCAGGAGCCAGAGGACGACGAGCGTAAGCCCCAGGGGCACGATGCCCTTGAAGATCGAGTCGAGGTAGGTCTGGATCATGACGGGGTCGGAGTCCTGAACCGGAATGGACAGGATCGTGTTGAATTGGACGTTCGCCGCGGTCATGGCGCCGATCATCACCAGGCCGATCGTGGAGGTCGCCTTGGTGATGAGCTTCATGAGACCACCCTCGTACATCTCGGAGATGAAGTTGGTGCCCATGCTGAAGCCGAGGTAGGTCATGAAGTATCGGCAGAGGATCGACGGGATGTTGTAGATCAGCAGGAACATGATCGCGCCGAGGGGCGAGCCGCTCATGGCGAGGTTGATGCCGATGCCGGCGGCGATAACACGCAGGACGCCCCAGAAGATTGCGTCGCCGATGCCGGACATCGGGCCCATCAGGGAGACCTTGATACCGTCGATGGACTCGGTGTCGAAGTCTTCGTGCTGCGAGTTCTCCCTCTCCATGGAGGCGACGAGGCCCATGGCGAACGTGCCGACGTTCTGGGTAATGTTGTACCAAGTCGTGTGACGCTTCATGGCGTCGGCACGAGCCTCGGGGTCATCGGCGTAGTAGCGGTTAAGCGCGGGCTGGACGGAGTACAGCCAGCCGTCGGCGCCAGCCTTGACGGAACCGCCGGCGCAGGAAGCGAACACGGAGAAGGAGCGCAGGAAAATGCTGTTGAGCATCTTCTTGTCTTCAGGGCTCACATTCTTGGTCAGGTTGCTCATGCGAAGAAATCCTCCTCGTCGCTGGTTACAGAGTCGCCGGAAACGGCCTGGGTGGCCACTCCCTTCTTGGTGAGATCGAAGATCTCCTTGTCGCGGAGGGCGGAGGCAACCGCGATGATGACACCGAGAACTGCGATGGCGATCATCGGGAGGCCGAGGTACTGGTAGAGCGTAAAGCCCAAGAAGAAGTAGATGCTGAGCTCGGTGCTCCACAGCATCTGGAGCAGGAGCGCCATACCAACGGCGGGCAGGAGGGCACCCACGGCGTTGAGGCCGCTCATGACATTGGCCGGAATCTGGTTGACAATGGCGGCAACGGGCTCGGCGCCAAGGTAAACGCCGAGGAAGGCGATGAGGCCAAAGGCGGCGTACTTAACGAACCAGAGAACGAAGTGCTGAAGCGCGAGGCCCTTCTCGTTGCCCTCGGCGGCCATCTTGTCAAAGGTGGCTGCGAAGAACGCGAGGAACACGTTGTTCATGAAGATCGAGAGAAATGCGGTGACGACGCCCACGGGAACGGCCAGTGTGATGGCGGCACCCTGGTCGATACCAGCGCCAACGGTGAAGGCGACGGCGAGGGCGGTCGCGGTAACAGGCTCGGCGGAGATAGCGCCACCAATGTTAACCGCGCCCATGAAGATCGCCTCGAGAGAGGCACCGATGATGACACCGGTCTTGACGTCGCCCATCAGGAGGCCCGCAACGAGACCTACCACGAGAGGACGCTCGATCATGCACTGACCGAGAACCCAGTTGCCGCCGTAGCAAATCAGCACGGTCAACCAGGCCATTATTGCCAACCCAACCATTTGACTTCCTTTCTTTCATTTCATTTGGCCGCCTGGCCAAATCCCCTTATTTCCCCGCCGCCTCGATCAGACTCTTGAGAGGAGTCTTGGGATTGGACGGGATAAGCTGATGGAAAACCGGAATACCCTGCTCGCAAAGCTCCTTCGCGGCCTCGAGCTCATCCGGGTTGAGCATGATCGTGGAGTTGAGGGCGACCTTGCTATCCGGATCGGACTTGTCGAAGCGGCCGACGTTGGCAACGTTCACGCCCTCAATCTTGCCCGGCGCGCCCTTAACGAGCTCAAGCACGTCACGCACGCAGTTGGTGAGCGCGAAGATGCGCATGGAGTCCGCGCGCGGATCGTTCGCGATGCGGCAGGCATCCGGAACGTCCTTGACGAGGAGTTTCTGGCCCGCCGGCGTACCCATGGAAAGCGTCATGCGAAGGGCGTCGCTCTCCACGGCGTGCTTGTTGGCGACGATGATCCTGGTGGTGTTGAGCTCCTTGGTCCACACCAGGGCGACCTGTCCGTGAATCAGACGGTCATCGATTCGAACCTGAACAATCATTGCTTCCTCTCTCTACTTGTTAGTACTCTCTAATCAAAGAAGTCTCCCTCGGACTCCTCGTTGTCCGCGGCCTTGCTCGGAGGCTCGACGACCTGCATCGTCGCCCTCGCCAGCTCGACGCTCTGCTTGATCGAATCTGCCGTGACCGGCTCGGCGCCGAGGAGCGTCTCGATCACGAGGCCGAGGTTCATACCGGTGACGTGGACGATCCCGCGCTTCTCCGGCTCCATAAGAACGACCTTCTGGAAGACGGAACCACCGTAGATGTCGGTGAAGATGATGGCCTCGTCCTCAGGGCCCACCGAGTCAATAAAGGCCTGGATGCGAGGGGTGAAATCGGAGTCGTCCACGTAGCAGTCAACTGCCTCCACCATGTCCGCCATGCCGGTCAGGATTCCGATCGAGCTCCTGATTCCGCTTGCGAGGTGGCCGTGCGACGCGACAAGAACTTTCTTCATCGAGTCTCTCCTAGAGCGAATAGTGGTTGGGGTTCAGAAGCTGGATCTTGCTGACGACGAACGCGCGCATGTCGGGGGCGGCGTCCATCAGGAGGCCTATGCCGTTGCCGTCGTTCTTACCGGAGTTGATGTCCTTCTCGAAGGCGCGGTACATGGAACGGAAGTACTCCGTGGCGATGTTGAACTTACTCATGCCGAGGTTCACGGCCTCCTGGAGCTGCTCGTCGGGGATGTCGGAGCATCCGTGCATGACGAGGGGGACGCTGACGGCCTCCCTGCAGGCCTTGATGCGCTCCATGTCGAGGTTCGGGACCTTGACATAGGGGCCGTGGGCATTGCCGACGGCGATGGCGAGCGAGCCGCAACCGGTGCCCTCGACAAACTCCTCGGCGAGGTTCGGGTCGGTGTAGTGGTCGCTGTTCACGAAGTCGTTGGCGTCAGAGCCGTTGCCGACATGGCCGAGCTCGGCCTCGATGTCGACGTCGAAGATCTTGGCGACCTGGACGACGTCCTTCGTGAGCTGGAAGTTCTCCTCATAGGGAAGTGAGGAGCCGTCGACCATGACGGATGGGAAGCCGGCCTTGACGCCCTTGACGGCGATCTCGTAACCAGCGGAGTGATCCTGGTGGACGGCGACGGGCACGCTCGCGCGCTCGGCGTAATAGCGGGCGGCGAAGGCGATGATGTCGAGGGCGCAGTGGTCCTCGAAGCCAGGCCAGTACTGGATGATGATGGGCATGTGCTCATCCTCGGCGGCCTGGATCGCATAACGGATGGTCTCCGTATTGATGACGTTAATCGCGGGCACGCCATAGTGGTGCTCGGTCGCATGTTGAAGAAGCTCGTTGACCTTGATGAGTGACATCTTTGTCTTCCTTTCACCTGAATAATCATTGGATCGGACAGTTCTCAGCTCGTCAGCTGGTTGAACACGAAGCGAAGCGCGAGGCAGGCAGGCGCTTGCGAGGCGCGGTGGAGCCTATGCGGCCGCCTGGCCCTCAGGCTGCGGCGCCGCGCTTCGACGCCATAGCACGTACGCCACAAGAGCAGCGACTGCAGCAATCGTTGAAGCGAGGGCGAAGGCCAGGAAACCCGCGTGCGTGCCGAGCGCATCGCACGCCCAACCGCCAAACAGGTTCGCAACCACGACGGACAGACCGCTCTGGACCATCGCGAAGGCGCTCTGACCTCGAGCGCGACAATCCTCGTAAGTGTGGTTGGCAATGTAGGTAACGCAGGAGTAGTAGACGGTCATGTAACTCACGCTCTGCAGCAGCTGGCCGCAGACCATGACCGGGACGATGCCGGTGCCCACAAGCACGAGCCTGAGCGCCGCCATGAAGCAGGAAAAGATCAGGAGGTTCATCTCGCCGAAGCGCCTGACCAGCTTGGAGGAAACGAGCAGGATGGGGATCTCGCTCGCAGCGGAGACCGCACTCAGGACGCCCACGAGGTTCTGACCCTCGCCAAGCTCGACCGCGTAGCGGCCCAAGAACGCCCCGATGAAGCCAATCGCGGCCGAACTGATGAAGGCGAAGACCAAGACGAAGGCGATCTCATTGCTGGTGAACAGCGAGAGGAGGCCCTTTCCGTGGGAGACCTTGGGATCGTCCGCGGCATTGGCGCGAATTCCCGCCTCGGGGAGGCGCCACATGTGAGCCGCGAAGACCACCAGCGCGGCGGAGACCACCGTGAACTGGATTTGAGGAGCCATGTCGAGCAGCCGACCGACGATCAGGACGACGATGGCATAGCCGATAGTGCCGCCCATGCGAATGCGAGAAAAGTCCAGGCCAGAGCGATCCGCGAGCTCGATGACGAGGGAGTCGCTCAGGGGCAGGAGCCCCGAGAAAAACGCCGAGAATGCAAAGGTTACGAGAAGGACCGGGACGAACGTCGACGCCAGGTAATACAGCGGAGCGAGTACCGCCGCCGCAAGGCAGAGGGCCACGATGACCGCGCGGCGGCGCCCGAGCTTGTCGGCGATCGTCGACCAGAGCGGCTGGATGGCGAGCGCACACACCGGGGTCGCCGCGAGGAGGATGCCGGTCTGGGCCGCGCTGAGGCCGAGGCTCGTGTAGTGAGCGGAGAGAAACGGCGAGTACACGCCCGCGCAGACCCAGTAGAGTACGTTCGCGAAGAACAGCGAAGTCATGCTTGCGTTTGTCTTGGCGTTGTGCATCGTGCTTCTCCCTTCTTGCTCGCCGGGTGCCTGTCTGGGCTTCGAAGTGATTCACCATCTAGCGTGAAACGGAGTTGCGAGGCGTTGAAACAATGTTCTGTTGTTTCATCGTTTTCGTGCCGTTGTTTCACGGCTCATAAGATAGCAGCTCAAGCTGAGATTGCGCCGAGGAAGTACCGATTTACCGTGAACGGTAGGAAATCAGCGGTGAAACGCTATTTCACCGCTGATGAAACATTTTGCTTATTTTTCACCTCTCTTGACCTAAGATACAAAGCAAGCTAGGACCAAGGAGTAACCATGGATAAGACAGGGGATGTGCTCAGCCACATCTGCGCGGTCATGAGCAGCCTATCCCCCTCGGAGAAGGCAATCGCAACGTATGTGCTCGACCACCCGTCGGATGTCGCAACGATGACCGTCCGCGAACTCGCCGCAGAAACCGGTACGTCACCGGCGTCTGTTTCGAGATTCGCAAGGACGCTTGACTACCGAACCTATTCGGACATGCGTCTGGCGCTCGGCATATCCATCAGCAGGGCATCCGGCGAAGAAAAGGCCACGGACGGCAGGATTACTCTGGACGACGTCGAGGGCTCCATCAAGTACGTCCTGTCTCACAAGGTCAAGGAGCTCTCCCAAACCGCCTCGCTCATTGACTCCGATGACTTTTCGGCAGTCGTCAATCTGCTCCACAACGCCAACCTCGTCCTGATCGCGGGCGTCGGCAACTCGATTAACATGGGCGTAAACGCGGCGTTCAAGCTCTCGCAGGTTGGAGTCAGAGCGTTTTGCCCCAGTACCACCGAAGCCATGGTCTCCGTCGCAACCAGCCTCAAGGAGAATGACGTTCTGCTCGTCATTTCGACGTCCGGATACTCGAAGCGCCTCGTCAACATATTCGACTCTGCCGAGGATTCGAACACCCCCATCATCATGATCACAGACAACCCGGATACGCCGCTCGCGAAGCGTGCCACGCATATCATCCGAGCCATCTCGCGAGATCAGGCCATCACCGGAACCGAGATCGCCTTCTCGCACAGCTCGATCAACTTCGTCATCGAGCTGCTGTTCCTCTTCCTGACCTCTTGCTGGGATGACCCGGTAGAGTTTAACAGGATCATCTCGAAGAATCTCATGGGAGACAAGCAATACAGCTAGGACGACGCACGCCGGCGCACCGATGCCCAGACCGAAACGGGAGGACCCCTTGATAAAGCTCATCCTCGCAGACATGGATGGTACCCTGTTGCCGTTTGGCTCAAGGGTCGTATCGGAGCGCACGCACAGCGCGATTCTTTCGGCGCTCGATGCGGGCATCGCGTTCGGCCCCGCAAGCGGGCGCGACTACGCCGACCTGGCCGATGCCTTTGACGGCGACGCGCGCTGTTTCTCGACCGGCATCATGGCCAACGGAAAGAAGGTCTTCTCCAGCGGCGAACTCGTGTTCAAAAAGACGCTCTCGACGGAGGCCCTCGTCAAGCTCGATAGCGCTGTACGCCCCTACGCGGGGACGTCACTCTGGCTAGTCGCCGATGTCGATGAGACAGGCAAGCGCTGCGAGCAGTTCCTCTGCGCCGTCGAGCCTGGCGACGAATTCGCCTTGGAAGTCGTTAAGGACTCCGGAAGAGACATGGCGCTCGGAGACGTGCCCACGAACCGTGACGTCATAACCGCCGGCATCTTCGTCAACGTCAGCTCCGCCCCGACGGAAGTCGTTCGGAGTCGATGCAAGGAAGCCTGCCCAGAACTTGATTTCCCCTCGCCCGTCCCATTCTTCCTCGATGTTGTTCCGGCTGGCTGGAGCAAGGTAAACGGACTCGACGCGCTTCTCGGCAGCCTTGGGGTCACGCTGGACGAGGTCGCTTTTATCGGAGACTCGGAAAACGACGTGACGCTCCTCGATAAGGTGCCGAACTCCTACGCAGTCGCGGGCGCGATGCCAGAGGCGAAGGCCGCGGCCCATCACCTGATCGGGAACGCAGCCGAGGACTCCGTCGCGAAGCTCATCGAACAGATTGTCCAGCAGCGAGGCTAGGGTTCCGCCAGCGTGGCATGCGCCGCGTGCCTCGTCATCCGTTCGTGGCGCGCTACCTCGTGACGATCCAGAGCGTGGCCATCGTCGCGACGCCGATGCCTACGATGAGCGCGGCCCACAGGACGCGGACCACGGGGTTCATGTCGCCCGCCGCCACCATGTCGTTCGCGTGCCAGAACCAGCTCTCGTTTCCCTTGCGCATGATGCCCTCCCTTAGCCTCGATTACGCCATCTATGGCCGAGCAATCGCAGGTCACGTGCCATGGATTTGCCCTACGCCCAGCTTTCAGTTCTGTAAGGCGGCGGGAGCCTGTGCGAGGCCCCGAGTCCTGAGGCTGTTGCAATGAAAATGGGAATCAAGGGGCACGCATCAATCATATGGGTTCCTTTCGAGGGCGATGGCAAACGAAGCATCCATCATATAATGGAGCGACGCAACCAGAGAGGTCACCCATGGAATTTTATGCAAGCTGCCCCGAGGGCTTTGAGTCCGCACTCGCCGACGAGCTAAAACGGCTCGGGCTTTCGCATGTCCGCCGCCTCAAGGGCCGCGCCACGTTTGAGGGCGAGCTCGAGCAAGGCTACCGCGCCTGCCTGTGGTCGCGCCTGGCCAGCCGCGTGTTTGTGGTGCTCGGACGCTTTGAGGCACAGGATGCCGACGAGCTGTACGATGCCGTTTACGACATTGCCTGGGAAAACATCGTCCGCCCCGGCGCCACCATTGCCATCACTGCCCGTGGTGTGACCGAGCAGCTGCGCAACACGCGCTTCTCTGCCCTGCGCGCCAAGGACGCATTGTGCGACCGCCTGGCCGAGACCACGGGCCGTCGCGCCGACGTCGATGCTGCCGACCCCGATGTCCACCTGCTGCTTTCGCTACGCCAGCGCCGTGCGAGCATAAGCCTGGACCTTTCGGGCGACCCGCTGTTCAAGCGCCTGCCGCCCGCCGCGACTCGAGCCGGCGAGGGCGCGCACGTGCTGCGCCCCGACTACGCCGCCCTGGTGTTGGCGCAGGTCGGCTGGACCGCGCTGTGCGAGCGCGAGCTGACGGCCGACGATTACGAGAACGAAGCCCTGCCCACGCTGGTCGACGCCTCGTGCGCCGGCGGCGGTCTGCTGTTGGAGGCCGTGAACATCCTGACCGACCGCGCCCCGGGCGCCGCACGCGAGCGCTGGGGCTTTGAGGGCTGGCAGCTGCACGATGCCGCCCTATGGGAGCAACTGGTTGCCGAGGCACGCGAACGCGAGGCGGCAGCGCGTGAGCGCCAGGCACGCATCGTCGCCGTGGACATTGACCCCGCCGCCCGCAAGACCGCCGAGCGCATGGTCAAGTGCGCCGGTTACAAGCGCTTTGTCGATTTTTGCGCCGCCAAATCTGCCACCGTACTGGACCACGCGGGCGCCGTCGCCGGTGCCGCCCTCGTCGCGGATACGACCGAGACACCGCTGTCGCTTATGCATGACGCCATGACGCTGGTCGGCGAGCTGCGTCGCGCGCCCGAGCTTACCGCCGCGCCGGTCGCCGCGCTCACCCGCGACGGATTGCTGGCCCGCGCGCTCCACGCCGAGCCCGAGTGCTCGATCGCCGTCATGCCCAACAACGAGGAGGCGACCGTCGAAGTCTGGCCTTCGATCGACCACGCCGCCGCAGCGTTTGAGACTGCGACCAGCGCGGATGCCGAGGCCGAGGTTGCGGATGCCAACGACGTCATCAGCGACGAAGCCGCCGCTTCCGCCATGCCCGAGCCTGCCGCCATGCTCGACCTGGGCGACGGCAAGCCGCTGCCCGTGCTCATTCCCGAGTCCGAGCAGTTCGCCAACCGCCTGCGCAAGAACGCCCGCCTGCGCCGCAAGTGGGCCAAGCGCGAGGGCGTGAGCTGCTACCGCGTCTACGATGCCGACCTGCCCGATTACTCCGCCGCCATCGATCTGTACGAGGGCTGCCCGCAGACGCCGGGTCGCTGGCTCGTCATCGCCGAGTATGCCGCGCCCAAGACCATCGATCCCGCGCTAGCCCAGGCCCGCATGCTCGATATCTTGGCCATCGCGCCGCGCATCCTGGATGTTCCGGCCGAGCACGTGCACGCCAAGGCCCGCATGCGTTCGCGCGGCGGCTCGCAGTACGGCAAGCAGGGCGCCGGCAAGGGCGGATCGGGCGAACGCGCCAACATCGCGCGCCGTCGCCTCCCGCTCATCGAAGAGGGCGGCCTCACCTTTGCCGTCAACTTTGACGACTACCTGGACGTCGGCATCTTCTTGGACCACCGCGTCACCCGCAACCTGGTGCGCGAGCACGCCAAGCAGGCGCGCCGCTTCCTCAATCTGTTTGCCTACACCGGCACTGCCACCTGCTACGCGGCCGATGGCGGCGTCGAGGAGACCGTGACGGTCGACCTCTCCAATACCTATCTGGACTGGGCCGAGCGCAACATGCGCCAGAACGGCTTTGTGGGGCCTCAGCATCATTTTGTGCGCGACGACGTGCTCGCCTGGATTCGCGACCAGCGCCAGACGCGCAACCGCTGGGACCTGATCTTTGTCGACCCGCCCACGTTCTCGAACTCGTCCAAGATGGGCCGCCGCACCTGGGATGTCCAGCGCGACCATGTTGAGCTTTTGGCTGGCGTATCGCGCCTGCTCGCGCAGGGCGGCCATGCCATCTTTAGCTGCAACCTGCGCGGCTTCCGCCCCGAAACGCGCAAGCTCGCCCGCGCGGGCGTGGTGCTGGAGGACATTACGGCGCAGACCATCCCCGAGGACTTCGCGCGCAACCAGAAGGTGCACCACTGCTACATCGTGCGCCGCCTGCCCATCGAGGACGCCATGGCCGAGGTCGGCTTTAGCGCCGAGGAGATTGCCGAGCGAACCGAGGAACTGCGCAACCCCGAGGCCCGCAAGCCCCGTGCGGCAGTACCCGCGCACGCGCAGGCCGGCAACGGCAAGTCCAACTTTTCCGGCAAGCCCTCCCCCGCCGGCAAGCCCAAAAAGAAGAAGTTCTACGCCAGCAAGCCCAAGGGCAAATAACAAAGTTGCGGTGGAATACGGACTGTTTTGCCTGGAATTAGGCAAATTTAGACCGTATTTCACCGCAACTCATATTGGGATGGTGGTTGGCGATCTAGCCTTGGATGACTAGGCGGTAGCCAATGCCTACGTGCGTTTGGATATAGCGCGGATGCGCGGGGTCGGACTCGATCTTCTTACGCAACGTGCCCATAAAGACGCGCAGGCTCGCCAGATCGCTCTTGGTCGCCGTACCCCAAATCTCGTGCAATATAAACTGGTGCGTCAGCACCTTGTCGGCGTTGTGTGCCAGCAAGCAGAGCAACTTGTACTCGATCGGCGTCAGGTGCAGCTCCTCGCCATCCATCGTGGCGATGCCGGCGTCAAAATCGATATGCAGCTCACCGGTATCGAACGAGCCCTCGGAGGCAACACCGCCCGTTTGCGCATACGAAAGGCGCCTGAGCGTCGTGCGAATGCGCGCGAGCAGCTCTTCGACCGAAAACGGCTTGGTCAGGTAGTCGTCGGCACCGGCATCGAGTGCGCGGATCTTGTCCGCGTCTTCGCTGCGCGCCGAAACCACAATGATCGGCATGCCCGACCATGCGCGCACCGACTCCACCACCTTGACGCCATCCATATCGGGTAGGCCCAGATCGAGCAGCACAATGCTCGGTGCCTGCGACGAGGCGGCGGCGATGGCGGCATGTGCGGTCTCCACGGCCATATGGCGCAAGCCGTGCGCCTCGAGCGCGGCGACGATAAGGTTGCGGACGGCGGGATCGTCCTCAACGACCAAGATGAGCGGTTTCACGGCAGAGTTCGGCACGGCGCTACTCCTTATCAAACGAAACATCGGCGGCGGGAAGCTCAATCGTAAAGACCGAGCCGTGCGGGTCCGCCGCGGCAACCTCTATGCTACCGCCATGCGCCAACGCAATGGAGCGGCAGAGCGAAAGACCCAGGCCCACGCTGCGATGGCTGTCGGCAAGACCGTGGTTGGCGGTGTAGAACGACTCAAAGATTCGCTCGCGGTCCTCGGGTGCGATGCCCGGCCCGTCATCGGCAACCGAGCACGCCACGCGTCCATCGCCGGCGTCAATCGAGATCACGATATGCGAGCCTGCGGGCGTGTAGGTAATGGCATTGTTCACCAGGTTTACCACCAGCTGCACCATCAGGCGTGCATCGACGTTGACGAGCGCCGGCTCATCGCACGCCACCACCTTAAGGTCGTGCTCGCGCACGGCCGGATTTACATGGCGCAGTGCCTCCTCGACGATATCGTCCATAAGCTCGAGCGTTGTCGACAGATGCATGCCGCCGCCCTCGAGCTTGGTGATGGCAAGCAGGTTCTCGACGGTGGCGTTGAGCCACAGCGCATCCGAGCGAATGGATAGCAGCAGGCCGCGGCGCGTCTGGGCATCGAGCACCGCGGTGCCGGTCGAGCCCTGGTCGAGCAGCACGTCGGCATTACCCGAAATACTGGTAAGCGGCGTGCGCAGATCGTGCGAGATGGAGCGCAGCAGATTGGCGCGCAGCTGCTCATTTTTGGCAAGCACCGCCGCCTCCTCGCGGGCCTCCATGGCGCGAGCGCGATCGAGTGCCAGTTCGCCTTCGCTCACGATGGCATCGGCAAGTGTCCGCTCCTCGTGCGTCAGCACGTCGGGCTCGGCAACGATAGCCAGCACGCCCACCACCGAGGCGGGATCGCCCGCGCGCACCATGGTGTCGCCCGAGCGCACGGTCAGGTAGATGCCGTAGAACGCCGAGCCGCCGAAGGTGGCATCGAGCGGCGTTCCCACATAGGCGGACGCCGAGAGCCGCGGCGGCATCTGCGGCGCCAGTTCATGCACCGGCGCGACATCGCCCACGGCCGTGTATGTCGCACGCGGCAGCAGGTCATCGCCCTCGACGTCGGCGCTGTACCACACGACAGGACAGCCCGAAAGACGCGCCAGCTGCGTTGCCATAGCATGGACAATCTGCTGCTGATCGGCGCAGCGCTGCAGCATGCGGTTGGTCTCGAGCACCATCTGCGTGCGGCGGTCGCTGGCGGCGGCCTGCGCCAAGGCGCGGCGCAGGGCCAACGCGATCGAACTCGACACAAGCGAGACCGCAAACATGATGAAGAACATGCCGGGATAAACACGGTCGATAAACGACAGCGAGTAGCGCGGGTCAACAAACAAGAAGTTGTAGAGCGCCACGGCGGCAGCCGAGCTCAGCAAGCAATACAGGCGGCTCCAGGTAAAGAATGCGCACAGCTGCACGGCGAACACATAGACGATCATGATGCTCGGCGCGAGACCCGGATGGTCGAGCAGCGCGCCCACAATCGTCGCCGCGACCAACAGCCCCACCGATACGCAGGCGTCATACAGAGGAGTGCGGCGCGTCAGCGTTGTGCGCCGCCACCAAAAGCTATCGGCAATATCGCCGTCCGTACGGACGTCCATCAGCGCCCTGCCCCTCTCTCAAAAACAAAAACCACCACAAAGGGGACAGGCACCTTTGTGGTGGTTTCCCCTTGTGGTGGTTCCAAGTGTATAGCCTTTGCAACCGGCGGTCGCTAGACAAACAGCACGTGCGCGAGCAGGGCACACACGCACACCGCTCCAAATACCAGTGCCACGATCGAAATTACGCGATCGGCCATATCCATGTTGGCACGGTTCGTCAAAAACCGATCTTCGGCGGCGTCGGCACGTGCCTCACGTACCAGCTCGGCAACCACCTCGCGGCCATCAAGCATCTTTGCATCCATGTTTGCCTCCCCGGCCTCAATCTTGTCCATCGAAAACCAACTCCGTGCAACCTGTCGGCGCCTACGGGCGCTCGTTGGGAGCCAGGCGTTGCATCTTGTTCACGGCCTTGAACTTGGTGAACAGCGGCACGTACTCAAAGCTCACGTTGGAGTTCTCCAGGCCGTACCAGCGTGCAGGCGTGCCGGCGGCGCGACGAATGATGTACTTGAGCGTGATGGCCGTACGCTCGCTCGGCTCCACATCGCTTTCGGGCGCCAGAAGCTTACGGATCAGGACGAACTTGAACGTACCGATGTTGCCCGGATCCTTGTAGACCGAGTAGTCATGCGTCTGCGCCGGCAGCTCGCCGGTGGCAGCCAGGTCCTGAACGACCTGACGCAGGTAGGCATTGACGCGCTGGTTAATCTTGTAGCCCAGGTACAGATGCACGCGGAACACGTAGTCGGTGCCGAACGTCTCGACCGAATAGGCAAAGGTATGCGGCTCGTCCATGGTCTCGACGTTCACGAACCACCAGGCGCGAGCACGCTTGGGATGCTTGTCCAAGATCGAGTAGACGATATCACGGTCGATGTAATCGGTATGGGTGTCCTTGGTCAGGTACACGATGTTGTCGCTCATGCGCTCGTAACGGTCGTCGTCGCGCAGGCGCTTGAGCTGCGGCAGATAGCTGCGCAGCGGCAGCAGCGTAAACTGGCGCTGCTCGACCGCCGTGCCGTTGTACCAGCACACCATAATGCCCATGATGAGTGCAGCCATGAGGATGGTGAAGTAGCCGCCGTGGAAGAACTTGGTGAGCGAGCTCACGAAGAAGAAGCCTTCGAGCAAAAGGAAGAAGGCCGCGAAGATCCACGGAGCAACCTTGAGCTTGCGCTCCTCGTGCAGGTAGAAGAAGAGCAGCAGCGTGGTGCACATCATAGTCAGCGTAATGGCAAGGCCGTAAGCGGCCTCCATGTGTGCCGAGTTCTGGAACAGCAGCACCACGATGACGCAGCCCACGAGCATGACGTTGTTGACCATGGGGATGTAGAGCTGGCCTTTGGTCTCGGCAGGGTAGAAGACCTGCATGTGCGGCATGAGGTCCAGACGGCTGGCCTCGGACACCAGCGAGAATGCGCCGGTGATGAGCGCCTGCGAGGCAATGATGGCCGCGACGGTGGAAAGGCCTACGGCAAACGGGCGCAGGCCCGGGGCGAGCATCTGGTAGAACGGGTTGAGATCGGCAATGCCCATGAGCTCGGGGTTGGCAGCGTTGTTCATAAGCCAAGCGCCCTGGCCCATATAGGAAAGCAGCAGGCAGCACTTAACGAACGGCCAGGTAGCGTAGATGTTGCCGCGGCCGACGTGGCCCATGTCGGAGTAGAGCGCCTCGGCACCGGTGGTGGCGAGGAAGCAGCTGCCCAGGATCATGATGCCCGCGTGGTTGTTGGGGCTCAGCAAAAAGGCGATGCCGCGCACCGGGTTGAGGCACAGCAGCACGGCGGGGTGCTGGAAGACAAAGAACAGACCCGTGCCGCCCAGGAACAGGAACCACAGCGTCATGATGGGGCCAAAGGCGTGACCGATCTTGGCCGTGCCGATGCGCTGCACCAAGAAGAGCGCAATGATGATGGCGAGCGTGATGGCGACAACGCGGCCCTGGTCATCCCCGAGCACGGCGTGAACCGCAGGGATGGTGCGCAGGCCCTCGATGGCCGTGGTAACGGTAACAGCCGGCGTCAGGATGCCGTCGGCGAGCAGCGCGGCGCCACCCAGCATGGCGGGGATGATAAGCCACTTGCCGCAGCGCTTGACCAGGCTGTACAGGGCAAAGATACCGCCCTCGCCGTGGTTGTCGGCGCGCAGCGAGATCAGCACGTACTTGACGGTCGTCAGCAGCGTGACCGTCCACACGACAAGAGAGAGCGCGCCGAGCACGAACTCCTCCGTCACGCTTCCGATGCCGCCGTTGCCGGCAACGAGCGCCTTGGTTACATACATAGGGCTGGTGCCGATGTCGCCGTACACCACGCCCAGCGTGACGAGCATCGCCGAGATGCTCACAGGAATCGCAGCGTGCGAGGCTGCCTCCTTGGCCTTTTGTTCCATAAGCCGGTTTCCTCCCAACTTTAATGTTCGAAGGGATTATAGGCAATCGGCCCATGTTTTAATGCACCGTTTTCCCAGCTAGATAAACATTTATACGGCCTTTATGCCATCGCGCGATATGGAATGTGGCAAAGGGACTGTCCCTTTGTCGCGTTCGTCATTTTCCGAGCCAGTTTTTGAACCACCACTCCATGGAGCGGCTCATCTCGGCCATAAAGGGGCTCGTGTGTTTGCGGGTGTAGATATCCACCACGCGCTCCCCCACCTCGCGGGCATGCGGGCGAAACATCGCGTCCATCTCGGCCACCTGCGCGTCCATGGTCGCGGCATCCGCGCGGCAGTAGCGCTCCTCGTGCACCAGGTTCACCACGGGGTGCGCGATTGCCGGGCGCTCCTTACGGGGCGTGCCGATGATGAGCATCGACAGCGGCATGGTATAGGGCGGCAGATCGAGCAGCTCGGCAACTTCCTCGGCATTCTCGACGATATCACCGATGTAGCAGCTCCCCAGCCCCAGGGCCTCGGCGGCAACCACGGCGTTTTGTGCAGCGATCACGGCGTCCTGGGCCGCGATGGCAAAGTCGCCCAAACCCGGCGCGCGGCGGGGCGCCTTGCCCGTGCGCTCGACAAACTCGGGCTCAAAGCAGCCCACGTGCTCAAACAGATCGATCCACTTGGCATAATCGACCACAAATATAAGTGCCCAGGGCGCCTTGGCGATCATGGGCTGGTGATCGCACAGGTCGGCCAGACGGTCCAGCGTAGCCTGCTCGCGAATGCTCACGATGGAATACATCATCATGGCGCCTGCCGATGGCGCGCGACTCGCCGCATGCAAAATCGCCGCCCGCTGCTCGTCGGTCACCGCTACGGGACGGTCACTGTCATCGCGCGCGAAGGCGCGCGTAGACGAACGGTGCTCCAAAATGTCCAGCACCGCGTTGCCCGTAGTCTCGACCGGATAGCCGCCCGCGTCCATGCCGGCACCCACGTCGCCCGCACTCGTCATACAAACCCGCTCGTTCATCGCCTCATCCTCGCTAATTCTTTAAGAAGCCTTTACGTTTCCGTGTAATTCCCGTCCATTATCGCGCAGGTGGGCACTCCATTGCGCAACACCGCCATACTCGCGCGTTATTATGGCTGGTTGTTGTACGCAGCCGTCAAATGCTGCGCATATCTCGGTAACAATCGGGTTAATCCCCGCTTTCGTAGGTTTTAAGTTTGTGAGGAGTCTCAGCATGTTCGCTGCCGCCATCTCGCTCGTCGGTCTTGCGGCGACCGTCTACCTTGTCTTGCGCGAGGCCAAGGCCATTCGCGCACAGTCGGGCACCGTTGCCAAAAGCGCTCTTGGGTGGAGCGTCGCCTTCGGCCTGTTCCAGCTCTTTTTGACCGTCTGGGGCGCTATTGGCCTCGTCGCCCAAAACGAGCCGCTCGCCTTTGTGATGCTCATCCTGACCAACGCCATCCTCACCGGCTGCGCTTGGGCCAGCATCGCCCGCGACCGCATCGCCCCGCGCGTCTTTGCGTTCGCCGAGCCCGACGCCCCCGCCCCCACCGGCAAGCTCGCTCGCCTGCGCGGCGCCTTTGTGGGCAAACCGCTCGTCGCCGCCGTCCTGTGCCTGCTGCTCGCCGGCGTCTTTGCGCTGCTGGGCATGGAGGTCTCGTCCAACCACGACTTTACCTGGGTCTACCCCCTGTGTATCCTGCTCGAGTGGGCCATCATCACCACGCTCATGGCCGGCTTGTTCTTCCTGTTCCAGCGCCACGGCGCAGCCCCCGCCGTCCTGGCCTTTGCCCTCTTTATCCTGGGCATTGCCGAGTTCTTCGTCATCACGTTTAAATCCATGCCCATCCAGCCGGGCGACCTTTCGGCCATCTCCACCGCCGCCGCGGTCGCCGGCAACGGCTACACCTTCTCCATCTCGCTGTTCTGCGTGCTGTCCATGGGCTTTACCGCCATCGCCATGCTGCTGTGCGAGTACGCCGGCCTGGTGGCACCGCACCGCCAGAAGGGCGCCGCCAACGCCAAGCGCATGCTGCTCACCAACCTGCTCGTGGCGGTGCTATGCCTGGGCGGCGTGACCGCGCATGTCACGCTCATCGACTACTACAACACCCTCGGCATCACCGTCTACACCTGGCGTCCGCTCGAGAGCTACTGGCGCGAGGGCTACCTGCCTGCCTTTATTAGTGCGGCGCAGTCCATCAAGCCGCCCAAACCCGCCGACTACTCCGTCGACGATGCCAAGGCCACGCTCAAAAAGTACGCCAAGGCCTACGACAAGTCCGACGCGGCCAAGAGCGACGAGCGCGCCGCCGCCCAGGAGCAGTTCGACAGCGAGAAGCCCACGGTCATCGCTATCATGAACGAGACGTTCTCGGATCTGTCGATCTACCAGAACATGCGCGCCGGCTACGAGGGTCCGCAGTACTTTAAGAGCCTGTCCAACTGCCTCAGCCGCGGCAAGCTCTACGTGAGCGCCTACGGCGGCGGTACCGCCAATACCGAGTTTGAGTTTATGACCGGCAACTCCATGGCCAACCTGGGCTCGGGCGTGTACCCCTACACCATCTACAACATGGAAACGACTGGGAACCTGGCAGAGCAGTTCAAGTCGCTCGGATATTCCACCACGGCCATGCACCCCAACCACGCAACCAACTGGAACCGCGAGAACGTCTACAAGGACTTTGGCTTTGACCAGTTCCTGTCCATCAACGATTTCCAGGGCGCCGATACCCTACGCGGCATGGTGACCGACCAGGCTACCTACGACAAGATTCTTGAGCTGCTCGACCAGAACGCCGATCCGCAGTTTATTTTCGACGTGACCATGCAGAACCACTCGGGCTACGACACGGGCCTGCTGCCGGTCGACAAGCAGATGCACCTGAACATCGACACGACCGACCTGGACGCCAAGACCGTCGAGGACGGCACGCTCTCCGATGTCGACGAGTATGTCTCGTGCATCGAGCAGTCCGACCAGGCACTGCGCTACTTCCTCAACGCCCTGAGCAAGCTCGACCGCAAAGTGGTCGTGGTGTTCTGGGGCGACCACCAGCCGTTCTTCCCGTCCAAGTTCAACGACAAGTGGTTTACCGGCGAGGATGATGCCACGCACCAGGAACGCCTGTGGCAGACCGACTACATCATTTGGGCTAACTACGACGTTGCCGGTTGCGACCAGACGAGTGAGACCGACGACCTGTCCACCAACTACCTGTCCACCCAGCTCATGCAGCTGATCGGCGCACCGCTGACCGACTACCAGAAGGCGCATATGACGCTGCGCGAGTCGCTGCCCGCCATCAACTCCGTGGGCTACGAGGACGCCAGCCTGCGCTGGGCGCTCTCCTCCAACGTCACCGGTGACGACGCCGCTGCCGCAGCCGCCACCAAGGCGCGCGAGGATTACGCCAAGATGCAGTACTACGAGATGTTCCGCGACGGCAAGAACGTCTATACGGAGCACTTCCAGACCGAGGCCAACGAGACCGACCCCAACCTGGCGCCGGGCACGACGAAGATCAAGTAGCGGGTCGCTCATAACTGAAACGTCTGTCCGGGCGGAGGCATATAAGGTTCCCTGCTCGGACAGTCCTGCGCAAGACGGAGGCCACATTAAGTGGCCTCCTTTGCGTGCGGAACTCGCGATGAACCTTATATGCCTCCGCCCGGACAGACGCCCTGTTGTTGGAGTACGGCTTGTCATGGGGGTACCCGCAACATATATAAGTTGAAGGCCACGTCATGTGGCCTTTTTGCATCCGGAAACTGTGTCCCAGAATTCATGTCCGGAGTGGGATGCAGTTTCCTCTTGCGACCCCGTCGGGAAAGCGCATCCCACTCCGATCACAAATTCCGGGTCACATTTTCCGCCAAAGGATTCAACCGGAAAGTGCATCCCATTCCAAGCCTTAATTCCGGGACATAGTTTCCGGACAAGACATCAACCGGAAAGTGGGGACCACTCTGAGCGTCGATTCTGTGACACACTTTCCGAAACGCCGCGCATTCGGAAAGTGCGTCCCGCTCTGAATACATCCGGACATGGAATATCCGCTTATTAGGCCTTCCATCAATAAAGGGGCGCCCTCCCGGGCGGCGGGCTCGAAGTTCATCGCGAGTTCCGCACGCAAAGAAGGCCACTTAATGTGGCCTTCTTCTTATGCAGGACTGTAGAGCAGGGAACTTCGTGCCCGCCGCCCGGGAGGGCGTTGCGTTTAGAAGATGGACCTAGCGCTTGTTCCTCCGGGACAAAAGAAGCGCGGCTATAAATGCGATGATTGCAAGCGTCAGCAACACCAAAAGCAACGTGAGTGTGCTGTCGCCCGTTGCCACGAGACCGAGCAAGCCGGGCTTCTTGCTGCCAGCAGACTGCACGGGGATCTTCTCGCCGTCGTCCTCGGCGGTAATCTCCCAGCGAATGGTCTTGTTTGCGTCGGCAAGCTCGTTGCCTACCGACGTCGGGACACTTAGTTGCAAATTGAGCACCGTGCTGCCATCGCTCGCAAACGTTGCGACCTGCGTGGGATAGGCAAACACGCTGCCCGGCGTTCCCGTCTGGAGCCAACCGGCAGACGCATCGCCCGCCGACGCTGTCAAGGTAATGGGCGACAGCAGGTGTGCCGTCTCGTGATCGACAACGGCCCGCACAAACACGCGTACCTGGGACTTTACGCCCGTGGCACGAACCTCGATCTGCTGCTCGCGCACATCGCCGGGCATCAGATCTTTAAAGGCCAAAAACAGATCGGGCTCCCCCGAAGAGCCCGTCGCTCCCGAGACCGTCAACTGTCGCGCATTTCCGTCATAGGCAATCGCGGGAGCGTCGGCAAACGCACGAGCAGGCGCGGCGAGCGCGACAATGCAGAAAATGACCGCGACCACGCAGCGCAAGGAAGTCGCAACGTCTTTGCGAATTGGGAAAGCCATACTTACGCACCCCCATGCGGCGGCACCAGCACGCCATCCTCGACCGAGCAACCCCATGCGTCGTGCACGGCCTCATCGGGCGTCGCCTGGACCGCCTGAGTGGAGATATCCACGACAAGATTGCGACCTTCGGTTGCCTTGAGCTCGGTAACCCTATTAATGAGCACGCCGGTTTCCGCGCCGGGAGCGACGGGCGACGTCCAGTAATAGAACCCGTCGCTCGCCTTAACCCAGTTATAAGCCGAGTTCGCGCCCGAGGCATCAGCCACGCTCCACGCAATCTCGTAATCCGCCTCACCCTTCGGCTCCTCCTTCGGCTCATCCCACAGGCGTGCGCCATCCTGGTCCTGCCAGTAGATATCCACTGCAGCACGAATATAGGCGGGCGCGGTACCCGTGTTCTTCGCCTTGACATCGCTTTTCACTTTGCCGTTGAGCGTTTCCTGAACCGATGGCGTCACCGACCCGATGCCGAACTGGTTGACCAGCACGCCCGTAACCGAAAGCCAGGCCAACGTGTCTGCCGTACCGGCCAGGAGGATAACCCCCACCAGCAAGGCGATGATGCGCTTGCGCTTGGACATGCTAATCCTCCTTCTTTGCTACGTTGCCGTTGCTCCAAACGTTATGGGCACGATTGCTGCCGTCGATCCATTTGTCGTTCACACGCGTGTTCGTGCAGGTGAACGTGGCATCGTTCGCGCTCGATGCAGCGGAGATAGTCGCCTGCGCCTTATCGCCCGGCTGCTTGCCAGGGACGCCGATTTGGTTGCTGTAGCGCCATGCCCACGCTGAGTCCTCCTCGACGGTGTAGATACCCGCCGGGACCGCAAGCTCGATAGCGCCGGAGTACCAGGCGGAACCGTCCTTCAGCTGCGCATCCGATGACACCGTTACCTCAACCGTGCGCTCCTCCAAGGCGTTGCCGTCCATGCCGGCCCGGGAAACCTTGAAGCGGAACGTCTTGCCCTTCGCCCAGCTATCCTGGGTTTGCTTGACGATCTTGAGCGTATGCGTAGCGGCGAAATCGAACACCGCATTGCCATCGCTCTGAGTGCCGTCGCCCGTGAGCTTGTAGTCCAAACGATTCGTCAGCTCAAACGAGCCCTCGCCTGAACCCGAACTGTAAAGCGAGACATACTTCCCGTTGACAGGCGCAGGAGTCTGGCCAGGAAGACCATAGCCCACGCGGTCAACGTGCACCGTCAGTTGCGTGCCCATGAAGGGCTTTGCAAAGCAAGCCTTGAACGGCGCCTTATCGCTCTTGTCATCTATCGTGTTCGCGGCATTGGGATCAAGCAACCACTTGAGCTGCCCGGTCACATTCTTAGGGCTCGCATCGTCCGATGTGTCGTTAGCGACGACCTTATACGTCACCGGATACAAATCCATGTTGGCTGTAACCGGTTTACCCTTGAAGTCGCTCCACGCCACAGCTTTGTCGCCATTAACCCACTGCCACTCCAAGAACAACTCCTTCAAGCTGCTATCCGCTCGCTCGCCCAGGAATGCGACGATTGCGGAGTAGGCTTCGGGATCGTAGGCCACTTCCTTTGGCTCCATGACGGGTTCACCCTTGTCGTCATAGACCGGGTTGCCGTTCTCGTACATCTTGGGCACCTTAACTGTCTGAACAAAGCCGGCATTGCCATCCTGGCCACGCAGAACACTCGTATCGTTCGGGTCTACCGTAGCGGTGTAGATGACGTTGCCTTCGGTGTCGTGATAGCGCACTTTAAGCGGCGTCTTCTTGTACACCGCAGTGTAGGTCACGCTCTCAAAGGGCTCGCTGCCCTCGAGGGGATACTTCTCATCGTCAGTCATCAGGGTGTACTGCCCGTCATTGACATAATCGCGCGACCAGCCGACAAAGTCGTACTTGGTGCCGTCAATGCCCACAACCTCCTTGACAGCCTTGACCTCAAGAGAAATCTGGTCGCCGGAATCAGTACGGCCGAGACCGCGGACAAGAGCAGGATTCGCGAGATTTGAGTCGATGTTCGATTGAACGGTAACCAGGCTGGGACGGTAGACCGGGTACAGCTCCATGGGGGCCCTGACCACGGTAGAAGCACTCACCATGCGGATACCCTCCGACCAAGCGACATAGCCCTTGCCAGGTGCCGGCTTGGCTTCCGTCCAGCCCACGAAGGCGTTGAACGCACCTCCTGTATCCCTATCGATAGCGCTGACGTCATAAGTGGGCTTCGGGATGCTGCCATCAAGGTTGCCGAGCATATCGCCTTGCTGAGCAACTTTGCCGTCAACATCTTTGGCATTGAGATGGTACACGACCGCCAACGGCGAATAGTACGCCACAAATGTATAGGCCCCGCCGGGTTCCACCTGATGGGAATACGAGTTATCGCCGTTAGGTTCGATCTCTTCAGCTTCGCCATTCGGAAGCTCGATCTCAACCTTCTGCAACTTATACAGCTCACCGCCTGCTTTATAAACCGGAGTCGTGACGTCAGGGGTCACCGTTGCCGTAGCAGGGTCGGTGCCCGCGTTGATAACGGGATCGATGTCGTACCTAGGCACATTGACCTTGTCCGTGCCCTTAAAACCGGCGCGATACAGGTTGGTGGTGTACCTAACATCGTACTTCGCGTACACCGGATAGGCATCCTGCCACTGGGTGACCTTAAAATCTGGTTTCACCAGATACGGTTCGGCCTTATCCGGGTCAGAAGTGGTGAAGGAATCGCCCTCGACATCGTAGATATACTTCCAGACGTCAGAATCCTTCTGAACCTCGGCGGTCGAAATCCAGCCCAGGAACTTATAGCCCGGCACGGCCATGTCGGCATCGGTCGGGGAAGCTTCGAGGGTCAGGGGGCTCTCATACGATCCCTTCTCACCATCTTCTGGCTTTTCGGCCACTTTAACCGACTTATTAACATGCGGGTAGTAATACGTGAACGTCGGATCCGCCCCGTTCACCTTGGTCTGCAGCAAGTTACTCTCATAGCGCCGCGTGGCAGTCCTCACGACATTATCGCCCTTGTTGTAGAAATTAACGTCCGTGGTAATCATCGCGCGAACGTAGTACTTCTTATCTGTACGCACCATGCTCTCGATGGGATTTTTCACATATGTCCAATATTCACCATCGCGCTCAAGCGTCCAGAAATTCAGGCGATAGCGATCATTCACCGGTTTGACCGTTACGTTCAGCGAAGCCGAAGTCCAAGTATCGCTTAGCGTTGCAGCGCCTGGAAAATCGGTATCGGCATAGAGGTTTTTTAGAGTATCGGCTCCCGTATCGTTTTTAACGTTGTGCGAGTACGCGTTAAGGGGACTCACGACAAGGGTTTCCTTCGTGAAGCGCGTGCCACACGTTTCATAACTATCCTTTATACCGTGGTCAACATGCTCCGGGCCCCAGTGGACGACGTTTTCACGCACGAAGGTACTACCGACGTTTTCCTCAAAGGGCGTTTGATAGCGATTCCAAACGGAACAAAGTAGCTTGCTGTCCGTAAACTCATGGTTGGTATAAGCCCGAACGTAATAATCCACTCGGTACTCAAAGCGGGCGATGTAGGTATGCGGCGCGGTTAAATCGACATCGGCGGGGAGCGTATAGCTGGGGTCGCGGCTTACGCGCACCTCGAGCGGGGCATCCTCGGTTCCCTTGTTTTCATACCAACCCAGGAAACGATAGCCGTCGGGCAGCTGGCCCTCCTCGGATATAGCTTTACCGGATACGTCGAGCACCTGTACGGTATACGCGCTTGTGCCATCTTCTGCAGTCTCAACCTTAACGTCAGTTTTGCCCACACCGTCGCGCCGAGTCTGATCGTCGGTTGCATCCTGCTCATTGCCCTCAAACACCGTCATGATGTTCGACACATAGTCGGTGTACACCGGATAAAAATCGGTAGGACCAAGCACAGTGATCTCGGTGCCGGCAGGATAGAACGCACCGGCGTTTTTTAGCTCGGCAAGCTTAGGCGAGGTGATGGCCGCGTAACCGCCATGCATCCCGGCCTCGCCACTCGGCTGCGTCGTCCAACCGATAAAGGTGGCGCTGGCAGAAAGAGTGCCGCGGTCCGCAGGGGCAGCCGGCGTTAAACCGACGCCATAGCGGTACCAGTCCGTCGACTTGTCGTGCTCCTCGCCGCTCTGCCACGAGAGCGTCTTGCCCTTGACGTTATAGAACAGCACCTGCGCCTCGTACGAAGCAATAAACAGGTCGTTGCCCTTAAAGGCCTCGGCCCCCTTCGCGTTATCGGCGGTATAGGTCGACGTTTTCTCGTGCGCTTCGTTCTTCTGGACCTGCTTGCCAGCCTTAACGGCATCGGCATCGGTCTTGCCGTTAAACCAGCTGCTGTCATGATCGATGCGGTTCACTTTAACCCCGGGCTCGCGGAACCAGCCCATGAAGCGATAACCGCCGTTGGCATCGGTCAAACCCTTGGGCTTTGCGGAGGTATCCTGCTTAAACGTTACCGATGTATCGCCCTGGGCCAAGCCCTGAGCCGTTCCCGCCAGCACGGCGCTCACGGCAAAAGCGTACGGATCCGAAGTCGCCTGATCAATACCGAGTTTGGTCGCCTCGATTGTCGCGGTACCCGCACCGGGAAAATCGATCGTCGCCTTAACGCTTTGGCCATGCACGGGGATATTCAGCTTGTAATCCATCGCCCACTCATTGGTGTGCTGGCCACCCAGGGCATCGTCGTTGGCGGTCGAGCGCATGGTGCGGGCACAGAAGTCGTAGTCGTGCTCTTCCCATAGCTCACGCGTGATGTAGCGCTCGTCGTCCCACGGGCCATAGCCGTCGCCCTTAGTGGTACCGTCGCCGCCAAACGCGGGGATTTTCTTTTTAGCGGGATTACCCTGGCTATTGCCATTCAAGCTCACGCTCGGTTTAAAGTAGCACTCGGTGACCGTGGCATCATCCTTGTTAGCGCGCGCAGCAATACCGCCCAGGTTCACATCGTTTTGAATGATGGGGATCACGGCGATGGGATTGTACTGACGCGAGCTCAAGTCACCCGCAAAATGGCTTCGAACGAGCTCGTTGCCCTTTTCGGTTAGAATACGACCCGCCAAGCCACCCGTCCACGCGCGCGTCACGGCGACGACGCCCACGTACGACGCGGCATAGCTGTAGCACTGCGCCGTCGAGAAGCAGTCGATAATCTTGGCGTTACCCGCCATGCAGCCCACAAAACCCGAGGCATACACGTTGTTGCCGCCCAATGCGCCAATGGCCACGTCGTACTTATTGGTGACGTCGGTCATGCCATTCGCGGCAATCGAGCCGTCGTCCTTACGCGTCGGCGTCACGCGGCAGTACTCGATAGTCGAGTTCTTAACGTAGCCGGCAAACGCCGCCATATACAGACCCTCACCGCCGAGCGCCTGCACGCCCGAGGTCGCATTGTTGACGGCACGGCCGCCACGGACCTCGCAGTTGTAGAGGGTGCAGCCGTCGAGCTCGGCGGCGATGAGACCGCCCTCAAAGCCTGCGTTGGTAATGAGGTTGAGAGCATTGTTGGCGCAGGTCACGTGCAGCGTGCTCTCCATGACCATAACGTTTTCGAAGCGCGTATTGACGGCCTTGCCCACGATAATGCCACCGCGGAAGTCCGCCCACACGTTGGCGTCCTTGACCAGGAAGTTTTTGATGGTGGCACCGTTGGTCTCGGCAAAAAATCCCGTATCGCGCTCGGGGTCAAAAGCGTCTTTATCGTAGTTCAGGCCCTCAACGGTGTGGTTTTGACCATCGAACACGCCCTTAAACGGATGCTCCTTGTTGCCAAACGACAGATGCTTAACGGTGTTTGCAACGATGGCTTTCATGTCGTCGCTGTTGAGCTCAATGTCGTTATCGAGATAAACGTGCCAGCCGGACGTATCGCGCTCGCGCGACAGCGCCACGTACGCCAAAAAGTCGTTCGCATTTTTGATGTGATATTCGTTTTTGTTCTCGGGCACGTCCTCGGCATGCACTGACGTTGGCAGCGCCATAACGCAGCAAAGGACAATCGCTGCGACGGCAACCAGCCTGCTAAGCATGCCCCGGTTTATGTTCTTGATCTTCATAGGCTAGTTCGCCTCCGGCCAGCCCACGACGTCAAGCACGTCGAGGACGGTATCGCTTGCATGCTGGTTTTTGGCCTGCACGGCCTGAACATCGATATCGAGCCTGAATGAGCCGCCGCGTGCGGCATCGTGGTAGTCGCCCACAAAGCGCAGCGAGTCCATGAGGCTCTCCGTCATGGCGCCGGGGTCGAGCATGCCGCCACGTCCGGCCAAGCCGCGGTAGTAGTACCACCCATCGCTGCCATCGATCCACGGGGATCCCTCGCCCACGTTCACATGAAACGCAACGCTGCCCGAGGCATCCGCTCTCGAACCGTCGGGCGCCACTGACGTCATGCGCAGACGCGCGCGAACGTACTCAGGCTGCGCGCCGACGTTCTCCACGCGCACAATGCGGCTGATGTCAGAGCCCCCGGCCTTGGTGTCGGGATAGTCCCCGTGTTCGTTGGGCTCAAACGGAATCTCCTCGCCCTGCTCGTTGAGAGTGTATTCGCAGACTCGTACCTTCACGCTGCCAAACGATAGAACGTTGTTCGCCGGAACCATATCAACGGTAAAAGCCAGCGTGCCGCACAGACACGCCAGGGCCAACAGCGCAATCGCGGTAAGCGCCAAGGTGCGTTTCTGATTGTCGGAAAGATTGTTGAGCATTACGTTCGCCAATCGTCGATCAAAGGGGAACCGAGATCCCGGCCCGAATATAGGGGTGGGGGCGGGCCGGGATCTCGGTGGGGGTGGGATTACTTCAGGCTGTTATTCGGGTCGTTAACCCAAGCCTTGGCCTGGTTGATGGCGTTATCGGCAGCGGAGGTGCTACCGTCCTTCTGGTCGGCACCGAAGATGAAGGCAGAAACAACAATCTCAGGCTTAGCCTCGCCCGAAACAACGTCCTCTTTCGTCATTGCGCCGGGAATCATCACCTCGCTAAAGAGCTCGCCGGTGTAGACGTCCGCGGTGGCGCCCTTGGCACCCAGAACCGCGGGGCCACTCGTAGCACCCTTGGCATACATGAACAGACCGCTCACATACTTGCCATCAGCGTTCTTCTTGGTCTCGCCTTCGACCGGCTTCCAATTGGAACCGAGGTCAAAGCACGGAGTCTTGGTGTAGGGCTCGCTATCGTTGACCACAGCGTTCTTTACATAGATGAACACAAAGGCGTCGTCGGAACCCTTCTTAATGCCAACGTTCGGGTTCTTATCCATCGAAGAACCGGGGACCATCTTGTGTTCTTCGTCCTCTTTCCACGCAGTCTCGAACAGGTAAGCATTGCCGCCAGGCTCCGTGCCAGGCTGCTCAGGGTTATCCGGATCAGGCTTCTTCTCGGGAGTCTCAAATTTCCCAATCGTAAACACGTTCTGCAGGGACTGCGTCGCCGTCAGCCATGCATACGTTCCCACACCGGCAGCCAGTACCAACAGCAGCAGGGCGGCAATGATGCCGTAGCGCTTTTTCTTCTTGTTTTCCATCGTTCTCTTCCTTTCGAGAATCGTTTTCCCCGGCAACGGCCCCTACCGCCGCCGACGCTTTTCCCTGCCGCTATGAACGCCGCTCCCTCGCATGCACGCGGGCATGCTTGCCCGCAGGCTCGTCGGGAACCATCCGATCGAGCACTATCGACGCCGTGATCAGCAGCGCCAGAACGGCCACCACAACAAGCAAACCGGGCATCGTCGTGCAATAAGCGTTGACGAAGCCCAGGTAAGGGACACAAAAAGAAACAGTGCCGATCACGCGCGAAAATGGCGTCTGCTCGGCATCGTGCATGATGCTTCCATCTGCATTTTTGTTTGCAATGCCCTGCGTGCCGATCATCTGCGCGGCAGGGTCGATCTCGTACACCTGGTGCGTCACCACGGCGCCATCCGATCGGTAAAAGGTTGCATTGTCACCCACGGCAATATCCGCTGGCTCAACCTGGCGAACAAACACCATGGAGCCAACGGGAAGCTCGGGTTCCATAGAGCCCGAGAGCACAGCAAAGGGCATGTATCCAAATGCACGAGGAACAAAAGAAACAACGGCAAGGGCTATGACAAGCGCGAACGCCAAGCTACTCAAAAGTGCAATAAATCGTTTGAGTCTACGCGCCGTCAAAGTGATAATTCATCCCCCTTGAGGCCTTATTCGACCCATCCAAAGGTCAGCAAGTTTCAACAGGAACCGCAAGGCGCTTGAAAAGTGAGTCCGAAATAAGCCAATTTGGAATCTTTTCGTAATAAAAACATAGCGATGTGCTACACATTTTTCAATGTTATGTCGCCAAATGCTACCTATTTTGGCGTAAGTGGTCATCTCTACCAAAATTGGCCTGCTTTATCCAATACTTACGACTAACCCCCTACGCAACTTCCCCATAGAAGGTTCGATTTTTTGCGAAACTAAAATAATGGTACCCCCCCCCACATTAAAACAAACTACTGGAAGTGTCATTTATTTCCGACCCCTCTTTGCCGGAGTTTTATGACAGCCCCATGTAGTTCGCAGCCCATAATCCTCTGAGAACCGTGTCCCAGAATTCACGTCCGGAGTGGGATGCGGCTTCCGCTTGTGGCCCCGTTGGGAAACCACATCCCACTCCGATCACAAATTCCGGGTCGCACTTTCCGCCAAGACCCTCAACCGGAAAGCACATCCCGTTTCTCAGCCGAATACTGGGATGCATTTTCCGCAGAGCCCCTCAACCGGAAACTGCATCCCATTCCAAAGACAAATTCCGGGACACAGCTTCCACAACCCCGTGTTAAGAAAAAAGCCTCGAGAATCTCGAGGCTTTCACGTTTGTACGATTGAACGCGCGGCACCGCAAGCGGCGAAGTTATTCGCCCAAAACGGCCTTTTTTGCGGCTGCAGCCATGTTATCCAGGTCTTCCTTGGTGGGATGGTCCTTCGCGGCAACCCAGTTGTCGAGCAGCATCTTAAATCGGACGTTTTCGGGATCTTGCTCGAGCATGGCCTCGTAGCGCTGCTTGACCGCGGGGCCCATCTTGCCCTGGCACATCGCCCAGCCCGCAAGCTCGGCATCCCCAGCCAAATTGGAAGTTACGCGATCAATAATCTGCTGGTAATAGCTCTGGTCGGCCCCAAAGCCGCAGGTGCCAAACAGAAAGACGCGCTTGCCGTGCAAGGCGGAGAGCAACGCCGCGACCGAAGGCGTGCACGCGCCCTTGTCGCACCAAAAACCGACGAGCACTGTGTCGGCCGTGCAGGCGCCCTGCGCCTCGAGCGCAACCTGATCTGCATCCGCATCGTCGCTCAACGCCGCGGCATGGACAAACTCAACACCCGCAGCCTGCAGAGCGCGCTTGATCGCGCCCGAAACCATCCTGGTATTACCGCTCTTGCTGTTAACCACCAAAGAGCACGTCATAGTCACGTTGCCTCGTTTCCCCCAAAACTAAAGCCACTAATGCAATTTATTAGATGAATATCTTAGTACTAACGTGACAGATGTAAACCACCGTCTGTCGATTGGCGACGCAGACGACATCTTTGGACAGATTTCGAACAGTATGTACTTCGGATTGAAACCGCCACAGAACGTTTCACGAATGGCCGAAAAACTGTTTCACAAAACGCCGTCAAATTGCGTCACGGAGTATCGTCAAAATGTTTCACGCGCTGGTAGAACGCTATATAACAAGATCGCTCTATGGGACAAACAAACCTGATTAATTTGCCCCACGGGCTTGCTCACTGGGCGAACTGGCTGCGGTAGAGCTCGGCGTAGAAGCCGCCTGCCGCGAGCAGCTCGTCGTGCGTGCCGCGCTCGATAATCTCGCCGTCGCGCATCACCAGAATGCAGTCGGCGTTGCGGATGGTGCTCAGGCGGTGCGCCACGACAAAGCTCGTACGACCGGCCATGAGCTCGTCGAATGCCGCCTGCACCTGCAGCTCGGTACGCGTATCGATGCTCGACGTCGCCTCGTCCAGCAGCAGAATCGCCGGATCGGTGAGCATGACGCGCGCGATGCACAGCAGCTGTTTTTGACCCTGGCTAAACGTGCCGCCGTCCTCGCCGATTACCGTATCGTAGCCGCCTGGCAGCTGCACGATAAACTTGTGCGCGTGCGCGCGCTTGGCGGCCTCGATAACCTGCTCGCGCGCGGCTCCTGGGCAACCGTAAGCGATGTTGTCCGCCACCGTGCCCTCGAACAGCCATGTGTCCTGCAGCACCATGCCAAAGGCGCGGCGCAGGCTTGCGCGCGTGTAGTCACGCGAGGAACGGCCATCGACCGCAATGCGACCGGCGTCGATATCGTAGAACCGCAGCAGCAAATTGATGAGCGTTGTCTTGCCACAGCCCGTAGGACCGACCAGGGCAAAGCGCATGCCGGGTTTAGCCTCGATGCAGACATCCTGCAGCAGCTTGCGGTCGGGCACATAGCTAAAGTCCACATGTTCAAAGGTCACCTCACCCTGCGGGGCGGCAAGTTCCACGGCATCTAGCGCATCGGGCTCCTGCTCGCGCGCATCGAGCAGTGCAAACATGCGGCGCGCCGAGGCGTACGCAGTCTGGATCTGCGTGATGACGTTCGTGACCTCGTTGAACGGCTTAGTGTACTGGTTGGCGTAGGACAGGAAGATCTGCACGCCGCCCACCGTGAGCGCCGCAGGCACGCCCGTGATCACGCCCGCGCAGCCGATCACAGCGACCACGGCATAGATGATGTTATTGATAAAGCGCGTGCCGGGGTTGGAGAGCGAGCCCATAAACTGCGCGCGCTCACCTGCCGTATAGAGCTCGGCGTTAAGGGCATCAAAGCGCTGTTGAGCGTTCGGGCCATAGGCAAACGCATCCACCAGCTTCTGCTCGCCCACATACTCCTCGATATGGCCACCGAGCTGGCCTTGGATGCGCTGCTGTGCCGTAAAGCTCTTATTGGAAAGTTTGGCGATGGCACCGGCCGCAAAGATGGAAAGCGGCGTGACGAGCACCACCACAAGCGTCATGGTCAGCTTGATGGAGAGCATAAACGCGAGCGTGCCCACGATGGTAATAACGCCGGTAAAGAGCTGCGTGAAGCCCTGCAGCAGACCGTCGCCCACCTGATCGACGTCGTTGACCACGCGGCTCATGAGGTCGCCGTGGGCATGGCTGTCGATAAAGCTGAGCGGCATGCGGCTGAGCTTGTCGCTCGCCTCCACGCGCATGTCGCGCACCGTCTCGTAGGACAAGCGGTTAACGCAATAGCCCTGCAGCCACTGGAAAGCCGCAGCACCTACGACGACAATCGCGAGCTTGGTGACAAGCGGCAGCAGCGCATCGAAGTCCACCTGCCCGGCGGCGACGATCAGGTCGATGCCCTCGCCGATGAGAATAGGTGTGTAGAGCTGCAAGATCACCGAGATGGCAGCGCTCACAAACGACGCCGCAAACGAAATGCGGTGCGGGCGAACATAGCCCAGCAGGCGGCGGGTCACCGCGCCCACGGGATAGCGCTCGGGGTCGCCGGGCTGGCGCGGGCCGTCCCCCAGGTCGTTGAGGTTATCGTTGCCAGACACGTTGGCGGTCATCGTGGCGACCGAGCCGGAAGAAGTGTACGGATTCATTTAGCAGCCCTCCTTTGCGCAAGTGGATGCCAGGGCGCACGCGGCGCCTGGGGTGGACGTGGACGTCGCGCTCCCCCGCTGACCCTCGAGCTCCTCACGACGAAGCTGCGACTGGCAAATCTCGCGATAGAGCCGGCAGGTCGCGTACAGCTCATCGTGCGCGCCCAGGCCCGCGACCGAACCGTGGTCGAGCACGCAGATCATGTCGGCATCGCGCACGGTCGAGACGCGCTGGCTCACGATCACCGTGGTCAGTGGGAGCCCGCCCGCGGCGGCACCGCGCACGCTGCGCTCGCGGATGGCATGGCGAAGCGCCGCGTCGGTCTTAAAGTCGAGCGCCGAGGCGGAGTCATCCATGATTAGGACCTGTGGAGAGCCCACCAGGGCACGTGCGATGGTCAGGCGCTGGCGCTGGCCACCGCTAAAGTTCTTGCCGCCCGCCTCGACCGGGGCATCGAGCCCCTGCGGCTTGTTGCGCACAAATTCGCTGGCCTGCGCCATGTCGAGCGCCGCCCAGAGCTCCTCGTCGGTTGCCGCCTCGTCGCGCCAGGTTAGGTTGCTGCGAATGGTGCCGCTCACCAGCGACGCTCGCTGCGGAACGGTCGCGACCACGTGGCGCAGCTGATCGAGCGGCCAGGTGCGCACGTCGGCGCCCATCACGCTCACGCTGCCGGTGCCCGCATCGTACAGGCGCGGGATGAGCGAGACGAGCGTGGACTTACCACTGCCCGTACCGCCAATAATGCCGAGCGTCTTGCCCAGCGGGAGCTCCAGGGTCACATCGTTGACGGCGTTGGCAGCGCCCGCGCCAAAAGAGAAGCTCGCATGGCCCAAGCTCAGCGCAGGAACTGGAGCGACATTGCCCGGCTTGAGCAGCGCGACCGGCTGGTTGCCCCCGTCGGTGATGCTCGGCTCGCAATTGAGCACCTCGTTGATACGCGACGCGCTGGCGCTCGCCTTGGTAAAGACCACGACCAGGTTGGCGACATACACGATGGAGGTCAGGGTCTGCGTCATGTAGTTCACAAACGCCATGACCTGACCCTGCGTTAGCTCGCCCACGTTGACCTGGATGCCGCCCACCCACAGGATGGCGCACACGCCCAGGTTCATCACAAGAAACGTGACGGGGTTGAGAATCGACGAGAGCTTACCCACCGCGATGGCAGTATTGGCCTGGTCATCGGCGGCCTGGGCAAAGCGCTCGCGCTCGTGGTCCTCGCGCACGAAGGCGCGAACCACGCGAGCGCCCGAAAGCCCCTCGCGGCAAATGAGCGCGATGCGGTCGAGCTTTGCCTGCAGCTGCTTGTAGTACGGAATGCAGCGCGCCATGACAAACCAAAACACCAGGCCGATGGCGGGCGTGCAAATCAAAAAGATCATGCCGAGCTTAAGGTCGATGACAAGGGCCGCGCACATGGAGCCCACCGCCAAGAAGGGCCAGCGGATGAGCATGCGCACGCCCAACGCCACGGCAAGCTGCACCTGGTTGACGTCGTTGGTGATGCGGGTGATAAGCGACGGCGTGCCAAAGCGGTCGAGTTCGGCATAGCTCAGTTTGTTGATGTGCTCGTAGAGCGCGCCGCGAATGTCGGTGCCCATGCCCTGCGAGGTCAGCGCCGCCATCTTTTGGCAGACGAGCGTAAACGAGATGCCGATCACAGCCATGGCGCCAAGTACCATGCCGTAGTGGATAACGGCGTTGACATCGTGTGCGCCAATACCCTTATCGATCATCTGGGCAATCACCAGCGGCGTAAGCAGGTCAAAGATCACTTCGATCAGCTTGCACGCAGGGCCAATCACCATATATCGGCGAAACTTACCACCAAAACGCCTGAGCAGCTCAATCATAAAAAGGCGCTCCCTATCATCATTCACACTCAATTCGAATCATGATAGTACGGTGAGCCCAAAAATTGCGTAAGCAGCTCGTCATTTCTAATGGGATTCGGTTTCCAGAGAAGCGGAGAGGCGCGCATGCCCGGCAAGTTACGGGTCGATCACTTGGTATACTTACATTAGTGCTACCAAGTTGAGCCGCCGACCCTTGAAATGAGGTGCCGAGATGAACGACATTCTCGCAAGAAGAGCAAGACGAGCAACTGTGGGCATCGCCCTTTCCGCGGCACTTGTCGCGGGAATCGCCCCCGTAACGGCGATCGCGGCAGAAACCAGCGCCCCCACCGGTGCGGCCGTTTCGCAGACGAGCGCCGCCAACGGCAATTCGGGCGCCCTGCAGACGGAAGATGCGGCCGCCGCAAAAGACAAAGCGTATGCAGCCATGCAGGAAGCGCTCAAAAACCTCGAGGCCGCAAAAGACGCCGCAAGTCTCGAGAAACTTGCGGAAATCGATACTAAAATTGCCATTTTTCAAGAGAACTACGACACTAATTTGGCGCAAGCCGCCATATATAAGGAATCCCTTCCTACCATGCAAGCGAACGTCGATGCAGCTCAAGCCGAATGTGATAAGGCCCACAACCGGACAAGAGCCCTTGAGGCAGAATTAAATAAAATCGACTACACGACTCCTGCCGAAACTATTCGGCAGTTGCAAGAGGCGATCACAGAGGCAATAATGCAAGAAAATTTCTGTGAAGATAAGCTTGAGCACTGCCGAATGCGCCTCGAAAGTCATAAAAGCCTGATTTATTTCTTTGAAAGCGAAGTGGAGTTTAATAAAACCCATCTCGACGGAGAAACAGCCAAGCGGAATGCGCTCCTCGACGATTTGAAAAGAGCGCAAATAGCCTATGACGATGCCTGCAAAGCATACGAAGAGGCAAAGGCCGCGGCGGACAAGGCCGCCTCGCCCGAGATAACGAAACCGACCGAGACAGCGCCTCCCTCCGGCTCAACGCAACCCGCCAAGGCGACACCGCCCGTTGCCTCACCTGCAACCGGTAAAGACGCCCTACCAAGCTCCATCAAGCAAGCGAGCACAAGCAGCGGCAAACAAGCAGATACGACCGCCGACAAGCTCGCGAACACGGGCGACGCAGCGCCGAGCGCAATCGCACTCGCAGCAGTCGCCGCCGCAGGCCTCGGAATAACCGCCACGGCTACACGCCGCATCAAGAACTCAAAATAGCCGCCAGATCATACTACCTTCGCCAATCCACAAACCCGGAGACAAAAGAGGCCCGTTTCCCCAACCTGAACTGCCTCCCATTTCTTGGACATGAGAAATGGGAGGCTTTCTTTATGCGCGT
>CAJMMX010000015.1 GCA_905214615.1 uncultured bacterium
GCCCGGTACGCACACGTACACGCTGCGCGAGGCTTGCCCCAACGCGCTCGGCCTGTACAAGGGCGTCACCTATGACGGCACGACCTACACCGTCGTGACCACCGTCTCCGACAATGGTGACGGCACGCTGACCGCGACGCACAAGCTCGAGGGAACCACCGAGTCGGCTGGCTTTACCAACAAGTACCACGCCATGCCCACGCAGGTTTCCATCGGCGCCATCAAGGTGCTCGAGGGACGCGAGCTCAAGAAGGACGAGTTTAGCTTTAAGCTCGTTGGCGAGGACATCGAGTCCACCGTCACCAACGATGCCGACGGCAAGATCAACTTCGACAAGTTCGAGTACGACGAGCCTGGTACGTACGCCTACACCATCAGCGAGGTCAAGGGCGACGAGGCCGGTATGACCTACGACAAGTCCGTCTTTACCGCGACCGTCAACGTGGTCGACGACGGCGAGGGCAACCTCAAGGCGAACGTCGCCTTTACCAAGGGCGACAAGAGCGTCGAGGGTATCGTGTTCAACAACACGTACAAGAAGCCCGAGACGCCCGTGCCGACGCCCGATCCCGGCACGCCCAAGACCGTGACGAACATCGTCAAGACGGTCAAGGGGTTCCTGCCCACTACGGGTGACCAGCAGGCTGCCGCGCTGCTCATGGCATTTGTTATTGCCATGGCCGGCGTCGGAGCCCTGGTCTGGGGTATCCGTAAGCGCTAGGTACGCTGGCAGCGCCCGGGGTCAAAAGGCCCCGGGCGGCCGGTAGGGCTAAATCCCGACCTACTCCTACCCCCAGCCGCCACGGAGGCATCTCCCTCCTCCGTGGCGGCGCTTTTGTGCGTTGGCGAGCGCTGCCAAATGATCCTCCGGGGACGGAGGAAAACGGATCATTTTGGTCCCGCGAGGCTTGCGGAGGCACTCGTGCAGGGCCGCCCGAACAAAACTATGTCGGTTTACTACGATGAATTCGGCATTCCCGACCATGACTGCATTTTTCTAAATATTGCAAGCGTTCTACCTGCGGTTTTGGAAGCGCGCAATTTGCCGTGGTCGAAGGTGGTCGATTCATCGTAGTAAACCGACATAGTTTTGAAATGGCATTAAATCGGTGGCAGCCATTTTACTTTGCCGGGGTGGTCGGTTGTTGGGTAATTACCCTCGCAGGTAGGCGATGGCGATCTGCGTGCGGTTGCGCAGGCCCATTTTGGCTAGGATCGAGCTAATGTGGTTGCGCACGGTGCCTTCGCCCATATAGGCGGTGGCAGCGATCTCCTTGTTATCGAGGCCGCGGGCGATGAGCTCGGCGACTTCGAACTCGCGGTCGGTCAGGCTGGCAAAGGCTGCGGGCCGGCGGGGCGTGCCCGTCTTGTCGCCCATCCCGTCAAAGTCAACATCTTCGATCGCCTTGCCCTCGAGCACGCGTTTGCCATCCATGACCTGCGCCAACGCTGGCGGAATGGCGGCGACATCGGTCTTGATCAGGTAACCGCGGGCGCCCAGCTTGAGCGCCGATACAATGTACTCGTCATCCGAGAATGTCGTCAGAAACACCACGCGTGCCGCGGGGTCGTGCTCAAGGATTTCGCGCGCCGCCGAAAGCCCGTCGCGCCCCGGCATCTGAATGTCGAGCAGCGCGATATCGGGCGCGTGCTCGGCGTAGAGTGCCACCGCGTCGTTGCCGTCGGCTCCGGTGCCCACCACTTCGATCTGCGGCTGGGCGCCCAGGATAATCTTGAGCGAATCGACTACCAAGCGGTCGTCGTCGACAACTATGAGCCTCATCGGGCGTCATCTCCTTGCTGTTTGGGGACGGTGGCAAACACACGCCAGCCGCCGGCGCCGGCACGCGGGCCGGCGGTGAAAGTGCCGCCAAGCGCCTCGACGCGCTCGCGCATGGAGGCGAGCCCCATGCCTTCTGCGACGTTGCTGCTGCTCGCCGGGGTCGCGTCTGCGCCATCATCGGTAACGATGAGCTGGTAAAACGACGGATGCTCCATGCACCGCACGGTAATGGTTTTGGCATGGGCGTGGCGCATGGTGTTGGAGAGCGCCTCGCGCAGGACCGCCGCAAAGCAGTTCGCGACGTTTGCGGGCGCATGTTCGGTCATAACTTCAAGCTCAATCCGCGGACCGCCGTCCGAGCGCGCGCCTTCAACGATGCGTTCGAGCTGCACGGAAAGGTCGACGGCGTTGTCGTTGAGCGCGTGGACGCTGGCGCGCACGAGCTGGAGCGCCTCGTCAACGGTGTATTTGACGTCGGCGAAATCGGCGGCGACGCCGGGCTCGTCGGCGTGCACGACGCGCAGGGCCTCGGTCTGCAGCGAGGCACGCGTGAGCTGGTGCCCGACATTATCGTGGATCTCGCGCGCGATGCGGGCGCGTTCGGCGAGCGTCGCGAGCTCGACTTCGTAGTCCTGGCGGTCGGCAAGGTCGCGGTTGCGCGCCTCGAGCGCGAGGGCTCGTTCCTGCAGCTCGTCTCGGGTACGGCGCATGCGCTGCTGCTCGCGCTCTAACTGGGCGGTACGTAGCGATAGCAAGGTGGCGGCAACCGAAAGGATGGCGGTCAGCAGGAGCGTTCGGGCGGTGAGCGCGTCGGTGCGAAGGTCCGCGACGAGCGCAAAGACAAAGACGACGCCAATGCCCAGCGCGATCCAGGCGTGCTCACGGCGCACGCGCCGCGCGATGTCATAGAGGGCGAGAGGCGCAAACGGCACAAACGGCGGCACGAAGACAGCCGCGATGACGTAAACGTAGCTCGCGGCCTCGCTCGCACGGCGGGCGCGGTTCCCCCGTGCGACCTCGGCTAGCGAGGTGGCAATAACGCCAAGGCAAAACGCCGCGACCAGGTGAGCGTTCACAGCAAGACCCATGGCGGCCGCAATACAGCACGCCAGCACGATCAATTTGTCGAAAAGCCTGTTCATACGGGTATTGTACGCGAAGCCGCGCATGGTGGAGGGGCCGCCTGCGCAACCGTGACATTCCTCCCGCGTGGCAAAGCGGGGGCGTCGGCAGGCCGCACGACCAAGACCCTCGCACTCGTGACAAAGCTCACTGGCGCGCGCCGCCCGCTCCTGCGATGATGCAATCGTACCGGGCCACGACCAACAGAAGGGCCGCCTCATGACAGACATCGTCCACGTCGAAAACCTCGTTAAGCGCTACGACGACCTTATTGCGCTCGACCACTTTAACCTGAGTATCGCCCCCGGCGAGATCTTTGGCCTGCTGGGCCCCAACGGCTCGGGCAAGACCACGTCCATCAACTGCATCCTGCAGCTGCTCGCCTACGACAAAGGCACCATCGAGCTGTTCGGCGAGCGCATGACGCCCGCCCGCTACGACCTCAAGCGCCGCATCGGTGTGGTGCCGCAGCAGGTGGCGGTGTTCGACGAGCTCACCGTGCGCGAGAACATCGACTATTTCTGCAGTCTCTACGTCAACGACCGCAAGCGCCGCCGCGCGCTGGTGGACGAGGCGATCGACTTTGTCGGCCTGGGCGACTTTACCAAGTTCCGCCCCGGCAAGCTCTCGGGCGGCCTGGCGCGCCGGCTCAACATTGCCTGCGGCATCGCGCACAAGCCCGAGCTCATCTTTTTTGACGAACCCACGGTGGCGGTCGACCCGCAAAGCCGCAACGCCATCCTGGAGGGCATCTGCCGCCTGCGCGACGAGGGCGCCACGGTGGTGTATACCAGCCATTACATGGAGGAAGTCGAGCAGATCTGCAGCCGCATCATGATCATGGACGGTGGGCGCGTGCTGGCGCAGGGCACTAACGACGAGCTCAAGCGCATGATTCAGATGGGCGAGAAGATTGTAATCGAGGTCGGCGAGGTTCCGAGTGCGGCGCTCGGTGCCGTCGCAAGCCTGCCGCACGTTCTGGACCTTTCGGCAACGGCGGGACAGCTCACGTTTTCGTGCGAAGCGAGCCCGCACAACCTGACGGACATTCTCGATGCGCTGCGCTCGCATGACGTGCCGCTCGGCCGCATCTATTCCGAACCGCCGACCCTCAACGACGTGTTCCTCGAGATCACCGGCCGCGAGCTGCGCGACTAGGGGGCGGCCATGTTCAACACCATCATCACCACAGTCAAGACGTTGCTGCGCCGGCCGAGCACGTGGGTCTGGGGCGCTCTCTTTCCTATCGCGCTTTCCACGATGTTCATGTTTATGTTTGCGAACCTCAGCTCCGACGGCACGGTCGACCCGGTGCCGGTTGCCGTCGTGGCGGACGAGGCCTGGGATGCCTCGACCTTTAAGGATGTGGCAGCTTCGCTTGCCAAGGCAGGCGACGATCAGCTGCTCGATGTGAGCGAGTACGAAGACTTGGCTGCCGCGCGCAAAGCGCTCAAGGCCGGCGAGGTCGCGGGCATCTATACGGTTGATGCCGCGGGCACGCCCAGGCTCACGCTGCTATCGAGTTACGACAGCTCGCGCGTCTCGTCGGTGCTTACCGACCGCAGCATCCTTGAAACGGTGGCAAGCTCGTATACGCAAAATGCCGAGCTCATGTCCCAGATTGCCCAGGACAACCCGGCGGCGCTCGCCGATCCGGCGGCGGTTGCGCGCGCCCTGTCGCTCGAGGGCGGAACCCGCCGCGTGAGCCTGACTCGTGCCACGCCCGATGGCACGGTCATCTACTATTACGCGCTTTTTGGCCTGGTCGCGATGATGTCTGCCGAGTTTGCCGCCTTGAGCGTCGTCGATTTGCAGCCCAATCTGTCCGGCCTCGGCGCGCGCCGCTGCGTGGGCGGTCTTTCCAAGACGGCGTCGCTGGCCGGCATTTTTGTCGGCTCGTGGCTGGTTTCCTTTGCATCGATGGCGGTTGCGATCGGCTACGTGCGCCTGGTCGTGGGCGTCGACTTTGGCGGGCGCGAGGGGTTGTGCCTGCTGGGCGGGGCTGCATCCGCGCTTGCCGCCACGGGCCTGGGGCTTTTTGTGGGCACGCTTCCCGTTAAGGGCGGCAAGGCATCCAAGTCGGGCATCCTCACGGGCTTTGCCACCACGTGCGCCCTGTTCGCCGGCCTCTACGGCGAGCCGGCGATGGCGCTTGCCGACGACGTCGCCCGCGCTTGTCCGGTCGAGTGCTGGCTCAACCCCGTCAAGCTCATCTGCGACATGTTCAATCGCCTGTATTTCTTTGAGGACCTGGGGCCCTTCGCTGTTCGCGCCGGCGCGCTCGTCCTGATGGCCCTGGTGTTTGTCGCCGCCGCTACGCTGATCTTTGGAAGGAGCCGCTATGAGCACCTTTAAGACCGCGCTTCGCATGGCGCTGGCGCACCCGTTCTACCTGCTCATCTATACGGTATTCATCTCGCTCATGGGCGTATTCATCGCGGCTTCGGTGAGCTGGAACTCGTCGCAGCTTACCGAGTACAAGCCCTACGACACCAACGTGATCGTGGTCGACCGCGACAATAGCGACCTTTCGCGGGCGCTTACCAAGCACCTGGGCTCACGCTTTGACCTGGTCACGGGCGTCGGCGACGACACATACGACCTTGCCGACGCGCTCTCCAAGAGCAACAGCGCCAAGGGCAGTGCCGATTGCGTGTTCTTTATCCCGGAGGGGTTTGAGGACGATCTTGTTGCAGCCGCCCGTGCGGGGGAGGCCCTGCCCAAGCTCGACGTGACCTATGGTTCCGGCACCATGGCGGCGGCGCTTTCGTCCGCCGAGGCCTCGCGCTGGATCTCGCTCGCGGGCGCTGCGGCGGCGCTTGAACCCGCTGCCTCCAACGGTGACGTCGCAAGGGCCGCCGAGCACGCGGCCGCAAAGCGCGCGGAGGTCCAGATCGAGCAGGTCAAGGTCGACTCGACTGCTGCTACCACGCTCGAGTCGTACTTCAACTTTGGCGCGTACGCGATCATCTCGTCGGTCATCGTGTCGGTGGGACTGGTGTTTTCGGGCATGAACGAGCCCGAGCGCGTGCGTCGTATGGATGCCGGCCCAATCTCCGAGCGCCGGCGTTCGCTTGCCGTGTTCGCGGCTGCCGCGGTGCTCACCGTCTGCATATGGTTTGTGTCGAGCATGATGGGTGTCGTGGGCTTTGCCGGCGCGGTCGTCGAGGTCGGCGTGGGCCGTGTGTGCCTGGCGCTGGCGGCGACGTTTGCCCTGGCGTGCACGCCGCTGGCCGTTGGCTTTGCCCTTTCGAGCCTGGGCGCGCGCGAGGAGCTGCTCAACGGTGTGGGCAACTTACTCGGCATGCTCATGACGTTTTTGGGTGGCGCCTGGATGCCGCTGTCGTTCATGGGCTCGGCCGTGCAGACCGTGGCGCATTTTGTGCCGACGTTTTGGGTGAACGACGCGATCGGCAAGGCGCTCGCCGCGGACCTGACGTTCACCGTGCTGGGCGACATCGCCTGCGACCTGGGCGTCACCGTGCTCTTCGCCGCCGCCATCGCCGCCGTAGGCCTGGCCCTCACGCGCGCCAAATCCCATGCCTAGCCGTAACCCGTCACTTGGGGACGTTCTTAAACGACTAGTCATCGGGGACAGTCTTTGCCGATTCGCCGGTTCGCCAGCCGGGTTGGCAAGGACTGTCCCAATATGCCGGCCTTTGGGGACGTTCCTTTCCTGCCGGCACTTGGGACCACTCATTGGGGACAGACTTAAATGAGCGATTTTACTCATTGGGGACAGACTTAAATGAGTGGTTTCAGTCATTTAAGTCTGTCCCCAATGAGTACCCAATGACTGGTTTGGAAAAAATCGCGCCTGTCGCTTAAAAATAGTTCGCCTGGGTTTACTATTACCCTAGAAAAGTAGCTGAAGGCTAACAACGGGGGATAGCATGGCGACAAAGCAAGCGTATGTCCAGGTCAGCGGGCTCAGGAAACACTACGGCGACGGTGATGCGCGCCTGACGGTACTCGATGGCATCGACACGTCCATCAACCGCGGCGAGATCTGCGTCATGCTGGGGCCCTCGGGCTCGGGCAAGTCGACCTTTCTCAACCTGATCGGCGGCCTGGAGGATGCCGACGGTGGCTCCATCATGGTGGACGGCTGCGACCTCACGGTGCTCAAACCTACCGATCTGGGCGAGTATCGCCGCCGTGAGCTGGGTTTTGTCTTCCAGTTCTACAACCTGGTGCCCGACCTTACCATCAAGGAGAACATCGAGGTCACGGCGCACCTGTCCAAAAACCCGCTCAATGTCGACGACCTGCTGCGTTCGCTGGGCCTCTACGAGCACCGCAACAAGTTCCCGCGCCAGGTCTCGGGCGGCCAACAGCAGCGTTGCGCCATCGGCCGCGCACTCGTCAAAAACCCGGGCCTGCTGCTGTGCGACGAGCCCACCGGCGCGCTTGACTACAAGACGTCCAAGGAAATCCTGCAGCTCATGGAGGACGTCAACCGCACCTACGGCTGCACCATCATCATTGTCACCCACAACGCCGCCATCGCCCGCATGGCCAACCGCGTGCTGCGCCTGCGCGACGGCCGCATCGTCAAGGATGAGCTCAACGAGTCGCCCGTTGCGGCCGCCGAGCTCGATTGGTAGGCGATGCCATGACACCTCTCGCAAAGCGACTCCCGCGCGAGCTGCGCCACAATATCGGCAAGTACCTGGGCATCTTTTTGCTTATGTGCGGGAGCATCGCTCTCACCTCGGGCTTTTTGCTCGCGGCGCATTCCATCGGTTGCCTTATCGACGACATGCGCGATGCGTACACGATTGAGGACGGCCGCGTGACCACCTCCTTCGAGGCTACCGACGACCAGCTCAAGGCAGCCGAGGATGCAGCCGACGACGTCGGCGGCGTCACGCTCTACAAGAATTTCTCCATCGACGCCATCATCAAAAAGACCGCCGGCGACGACGGCACCAAGCGCACGTTGCGCACCTATGCGCACCGCACCAAGGTCGATATCGCGTCCTACTGCGAAGGCAAGCAGCCCAAGACGGACGATGAGGTGGCTATCGACCGAGTTTTTGCCACCAACAACGACCTTGTCGTGGGCGATAAGGTTGAGCTTGAGGGCCGCACCTACACCATCTGCGGCATCATGACCCAGCCCGATAGCCAGGCGCTGTTCCTCAACAATTCGGACTTTACGGTGAACACCATCACCTATGGTGTGGCCGAGGTCACCGACGCCGGCTTTGCCGCGCTCGAGGATGCCGGTGGTGCACCTGCCTACACCTACTCCTTTGCTTTTACCGATCGCGACCTCCCCACCGCGGATCGCATCGATGCGGAGCAGGATATGGTCGAGGCGCTGACCGATGCCGATGCGCGCGTGGACGATCTGATCGACGCCGATTCCAACCAGGGTATTGGCTACGCGCGCGACGACGTCGACGGCGACTCCATGATGTGGATGACGCTGCTCAACATTATCATCGTGATCATGGCGTTCGTCTTTGTGGTCCTTACCGACGCCACCATCGAGGAGGAGAGCGCCATCATTGGCACGCTGCTCGCCAGCGGCTATCGCCGCCGCGAGATCGTGCTGCACTACCTGGCACTTCCCGCCATCGTGGGCGTGGTCGCGGCGCTTTTGGGCACCGCGCTCGGCGTCGCGTTCTTTACCGAGCCCATGCGCGGCCTCTATTACGGTTCGTACAGCCTGCCTCCCTTCCAGGTGTACTGGAGCTGGGAGATTTTTGTGAAGTGCGCCGTGGTTCCCGCTGCCGCGCTCATCCTCATCACGCTGGTGGGCCTGCTTCGCAAGATGGGCAAGACGCCGTTGCAGTTCCTTCGTCACGAGGCGAGCGGCAAATCGGGCACCAAGCGCGGCCTGCAGCTGCCGGAGCGCATGGGCTTTGTCTCGCGCTTTCGCCTGCGCATCTTCCTGCGCAACCTGGGCAACTTCGCCACGCTCTTCGTGGGCATTGCGTTTGCCTCGCTGCTGCTGCTCTTTGGCCTGGCGATCCTGCCCACGATGACGCACTATGCGGACAACCTGGAGACAAGCCTGGTCGCCGAGCACCAGTACACGCTCAAGGCTCCGCTAGAGCTTGAGGGTACTGCCGAGGAGCGCGGGCAGTGGGCGGCGCTCGAGCGCTTGCAGTCGATTGACGGCGCGCTGCTCTCCGCCGCCCAGGATGCCGATGACGAGCTTGACGACGCGGCCGATGCGGCGCAGACGGCAGCCGATGCCGCGACCGCATCTCCGTCTGCCGAGAGCCTGGCCGCGGCGCAGGACGCGCTCGCCAAGGTCCAGGACAAGAAAGATGCGCTTTATGCGCGCCTCGATGACCTTGCCGATGCCCTCGGCTGCGACCGCGATGAGGCCATCGACCTGATCGACAAGGCCTCTAAGATCGACACCGACAACGACGACATTCACCCGATCAACACGACCGACAACGGCGCGGGCGCAATCGCGCAGGCCGAGAAATATGCCGTTTACCAGCTGCAATACGACCGCGGCGAGGGAAACGGCACAGAGGCCATCTCTGTCTACGGCATTTCATCTCATTCGCGCTATTGGAAAGACCTCAACGTCGGCGACGGGCGCGTCGTCTTTGGCGGCGGTCTGCTCGATAAGTTTGGCTGGAGCGAGGGCCAGAAGGTCGAGCTTCGCGACAAGTACGAGGCTCGGGATTATTCTCTTGAGTACGCGGGTAAGGACTGCATCTGGGGTTCAAAGTCGGACATGAATATCTATATGAGCATCGATGACTTTAACGAGCTGTTCGGCAACGACGCCGCCTACTTTAACGGCTATGTGAGCGACGAGAAGCTCGACCTCGATGCTCGTTACTTTGCCGGTGACACCACGCCCGACGACATGCGCGCCGTGGGTGACCAGTTCATCGGCATGATGAGCAAAATGATCGGCATGATGGTCGGGCTCGCGGTGTTTATCTTCCTGCTGTTTATGTACCTGCTGACCAAGGCGGTGATCGACCACAGCGCCCGTTCGATCAGCTACATGAAAGTCTTTGGCTATCGCGATAGCGAGATCTCGCATCTGTACATCCGCTCGATCACGCTGTGCGTGGCGGCGTCGCTCGTGCTGAGCCTGCCGGTCATTATTGGCTCGCTCACGGCCATCTTCCGCTCGATGCTGCTCGCCTACAACGGCAATATCGAGATCTACGTGCCCGCTTGGTCCATGGCTGCATGCATCGGCATCGGCTTTGCGACCTACCTGGTCGTGGCGCTGCTGCACACGCGCTCTATCAAGCGCGTCAGCCTGGCCGAAGCCCTCAAGGTGCAGGAGTAGTCATTGGGGACGTTCTTAAACGACTAGTCGTTGGGGACAGTCTTTGCCGGATCGCCGGCTCGCTGGCCGGGCGGCAAGCACTCATTTAAGTCTGTCCCCAATGAGTGCCTAACGACTCGGTGTTGTGCTTGACTTCGACCCCGCTTTAACGGGTACCATCCTCTATGTCTGTAACGCCATATAGACCGAGGGGATAGATCTATGACCGCAACCGCACCCGCAGCACCGGCAAAGGTGTACTTCACCAACCTGCGCACGCATGCTCGCGAGAGCCAACTCGACAAGCTCAAGCGCCTCATCCGTCGCGCCGGTATTGAGCAGATCGACTTTGAGAACAAGTTCGTCGCCATTAAGATTCACTTTGGCGAGCTGGGCAACCTGAGCTTTTTGCGCCCCAACTACGCCCGCGCCGTCGCGGATGTCGTGAAGGAGCTGGGCGGCAAGCCCTTCCTCACCGACTGCAACACGCTCTATGTGGGTAGCCGCAAAAATGCGCTCGAGCACATCGACACCGCCTACCAGAACGGCTTTACCCCGTACGCCACGGGCTGCCAGATCATCATCGCCGACGGCCTCAAGGGCACCGACGAGGCGCTCGTCCCGGTCGAGGGCGGCGAGTACGTGCGCGAGGCAAAGATCGGCCAGGCACTCATGGATGCCGACATCGTGATTAGCCTCACCCACTTTAAGGGCCATGAGCAGGCCGGCTTTGGCGGTGCCATGAAGAACCTGGGTATGGGCGGCGGTAGCCGTGCCGGCAAGATGGAGCAGCACGCCGCTGGCAAGCCGAGCGTCGATACCACCAACTGCGTTGGCTGCCGTGCCTGCGAGAAGATATGCGCGCACAGCGCCATCACGTTTGACGGTACGCGTGAGCGCGAGCTTGCCAACGGCAGCACTCGCACGGTTCACGTGGCTGCCATCGACCGCGATCGCTGCGTGGGCTGCGGACGCTGCATTGCGGCGTGCAACCAGGACTGCATCAAGCCCGACTATGATGCCGCGGCCGACGTACTCAACTACAAGATCGCTGAGTACACCAAGGCCATCGTCGACGGCCGCCCGAGCTTCCACATCTCGCTCGCCATGGACATCAGCCCCAACTGCGACTGCCATCCCGAGAATGACACGCCCATCGTCAACGACATCGGCATGTTCGCGAGCTTCGACCCGGTCGCCATCGACCAGGCCTGCGCCGACGCCGTCCTGGCGTCCGAGCTGCTGCCTAACACCGAGCTTACCGACAGCGCGGCCAAGATGGAGCATAATCACGAGCATCTGGAGGGCGAGCAGGCCAAGGATCCCTTCTGCATCACGCATCCCGACACCGACTGGCGCGCGTGCATCGCGCATGCCGAGAAGATCGGCCTGGGCACGAGCAAGTACGAGCTCATCGAGGTCAAATAGCGCCTAGCTATTGGACATATCAAGCGCTTTTGTAGCGCAACGTTAGTAAAAACCGCCCGTGAGCACAGCGCCCACGGGCGGCTTTTTGGAAGTGCTAGGGGCCAGATAGACCAGTAAACCGTACTATTTGCTTAAAAATTCTTGTCGAGGAAGTCGTCGACCGTGTTCCAGTAGAGCTCGGGGTCAACTTGCGCGCTCTTGGCGTGGGTGGCGCCGTGGATAGTGAGCTTCTGTTTAACCTTGCTGGCGCACGCGTCGTAGTTTTGGTCGAGCATGTCGTACGGCACAAAGGTGTCCTGGTCGCCGTGGATAAACAGCATGGGAACCGTCGCGTGTTCGAGTTGGTTCACACTGCTCGCCTTATGAAAGTCGTAGCCTGCGCGCACGTTGCACACTAAGTTTGCTACATCGAGCAAGGGAAAGCTGGGCAGGCCGAACACGTCCTTGAGCTGCAGAGAAAACTCGTCCCAAACACTCGTATAACCACAGTCCTCGATAATGCATTTCACGTTTGCGGGCAGAGATTCCCCCGCGACGTCCATGGCGGTTGCCGCACCCATCGACTCGCCAAAGACCAGGATGCGCGCCTCGGGGTCAGCCTGAACGATTCGCTCGATCCATGCGACGACATCGAGCCGCTCGGGCCAGCCCATGCCGATATAGTCGCCGCCGGAGCGCTCGTGGGCACGGGCGGCAGGCGCGAGCACGTTCATGCCGCGGTCATGGAATCGTTTGGCGTATCGGGCCATACCGATGGGCTCATCGGTGTATCCGTGTAGGCAGATAGCGTAATTGTGCGTGCTCTCTGGGGCGGCAAAATACCAAGCGGCAAGTTCGGTTCCGTCATCTGCGGTGAGGCTGCTGCTCTCGCGGTTCTCTTTAAACCATGCCCGCGCCTCGGTTCCCTCGGCATCCGGCTGCTCACTTTCTTTGTCGTCCTTGCCGTCCTGCATCATCTTCATGGTGTATGGCGCGCGGGGATTCAGCGCGAAGTCAAACAGAAAGTTGCCGGCAAATCCGAGCAGTGCAATGACAACCACCAGTGCAACGATGCCGGCTATCTTGAGCTTTCGATGGGAATGTGCGTTTTGAGCCATGCGGTATTCTCCTATAACATGTTAATACATCAACATTTAAAACAAGCGCATTATGGATGTTCGCCGTTGATGCGTCAACAAGCAAAGAATGGGTAAACAAAGGGACACGTATGGTGCAAATTTCGCACGTACCCAGACGCTTTGATATAGTGTTGAGAACTCTTTACATTGGAGGATGTAACCGGCATGTCCGATTCGAGCGACAGTTCTAAGCCGCGACCCAAGACCGCGGCCGTTCCACACTACACGGTGGGCGAGGAGATCATGAACTCCGTCACCCATGGTGTCGGCTGCCTGCTGGGTATCGCGGGCCTGGTGCTCCTGATCGTATTCGCTGCCCTGCGCGGCGGAGGCCCGGCCCACATGGCCGCGGCGATTGTCTATGGCGTCAGTATCATCCTCGAATACTTGGCCTCCACGCTCTATCACGCGATTCAGCCCGCGCGCGCCAAGCGCGTGTTTCGCATCATCGACCACAGCTGCATCTACCTGCTCATAGCCGGCAGCTATACGCCGTTTTGCCTCATCACGCTCGCAAACGACGGCGGCCCTATGCTGTTCTTTGCCGTGTGGGCCATCGCCATTATCGGCATTGCCCTCGAGTGCTTTATGCGCGAGCGTCAACCGCACTGGGTAAGTGGCCTGGTCTATCTGCTGATGGGCTGGCTCGTCGTCTTTAAGCTGCCCGAGCTCGTGTCGCTGCTCAACCCCGTGGCGCTTGCCCTGCTCGCTGTCGGCGGCGTGTGCTACACCGTGGGCGTGCCGTTCTACATCGCCAAAAACGTGCGCTATCTGCACAGTGTTTTCCACTTGTGGGTGCTCGCCGGCAGCATCTTCCAGTTCATGGCGGTGATTCTCTTCGTAATCTAGCGATCGCGTCTGTGCCCGCGGACCTATCCAAGCGGCCGCCGGGCGCAACTGCCCTATCCGTCACCTACGCTTACTACCCAACGTCCCGAATCTTGGAGGTTCGAGAAACTCCCGATGGACATAACCATCTCCCTTATCACCACCCTCGTTTTGACCCTCATCAACGGCTACTTCTCTATGTCCGAGATGGCTCTCACCACGGCTAAGCGCGCCGTGTTGGAGCACGATGCCGAGGAGGGCGATAAACGCGCCGAGCGCGCCGTCCAGCTCGCCGCCGATTCCGACCAGCTGCTCGCCACCATCCAGGTCGCCATCACGCTCGTGGGCTTTGCCTCGTCCGCCGTCGCCTCGACGAGCCTGTCCGACCCGCTCGCCACGTGGCTCATGAGCTTTGGCATCGCGCCGCTCTCCGCCATCGCGCGCGGCCTGGCGCCGGTCATCATCACCGTCGCGGTCGCCTTTGTGTCCATCGTGATCGGCGAGCTCGTGCCCAAGCGCATCGGCCTCGCTAACGCCGAGGGCGTATCCAAGCAGGTTGTGGGACCGCTCTCCGTGTTCCAAAAGATCGCCCGCCCGCTCGTGTGGCTGACCGGCGCCTGCTCCGACGGCCTGGCCCGCATCCTGCGCATCAAGAGCGCCGACGACCGCCAGAACGTCTCGGAGGAAGAGATCAAGTACATGGTCTCGGAGCAGGACGACCTGCTCGACGAGGAAAAGCGCATGATCCACGAGATCTTCGACCTGGGCGACACCGTGGCTCGCGAGGTCATGGTGCCGCGCGTGGACACCACCATGTGCGAGGACGACGAGACAGTCGCCGACGTGCTGTCCACCATGCGCCAGACCGGCTTCAGCCGCATCCCCGTCTATCACGAGGACCCCGACAACGTCGCCGGCATCGCGCACATCAAGGACCTGATCCAGCCCGCGCTCGACGGCAAGGGCGACCAGCCCATCGCCAGCTTTTTGCGCGACGCCACCTTTGTGCCCGATACCAAGGACATCCTGCCGCTGCTGTCCGAGATGCAGACCTCGCACGACCAGATCGTGGTCGTCGTGGACGAGTACGGCGGCACGGCCGGTATCATCACCATCGAAGATATCGTCGAGGAGATCGTCGGCGAGATCGAGGACGAGTTCGACCCCGACAACAAGTACCTCACGCGCCTTTCGCGCCGCGAGTGGCTTGTTGATGGGCGTTTTTCGTGCGATGACGCGATTGAGCTTGGTTGGCCGCTTGAGGAAAGCGATGATTATGAGACCATCGCCGGCTGGATTTTGGAGCTTTGCGACTCGGTGCCCGACATCGGAGAGGTGTTTGAGGTCGCGGGGTACAAGTTTAAAGTGCAGTCGATGCGTGGCCAGCGCATCTCGCTCATTCGCGTGATCGCTCCGGCCGAAACCGATAAGAAGGATTCCGAGTCTTCGGTAGACGAGCCGACGACGTCGGGTGCGGGCTCTGTGGACTCGCACGATGGCGACGAGTAGGACAAGGAAGAGTAGGGGAGAGTTATGGCAGGCCTGTTCAACATCCTTAAGGTCACCGTCAGTGAGGACAAGATCTGCGCGCATGTGCTGGTGAACCCCGGCATGCCGCTCATGACCTCGGAGGACATCGAGGCCACGGCGCGCGTGTACTACCTGGTGCCCGCGATTGCCAAGCACCTGTGCCTGGGCGATTCCGGCCGCGAGTTCCAGGACTGCATGGGTCAGACCGAGCTCTGCCATCTGCTTGAGCATGTGACGGTCGAGCTCATGAACGAGACCGGTCTTGCCGGTAGCATCTCGTGCGGCCGCACGCGCGTAAGCGAGCATGACGAGCGTGTCTTTGAGGTCGAGCTTTCGTGCCCCGACGACGCACTGGCCATCGGTGCGCTGTCGTCGGCCACCTTTATGATGGACTGGGCGTACCTGCACGCCGACCAGCCTGCCCCCGACGTGGAAGGCACGGTCGCGGGCCTGCGCAACCTGGTGCTGGGCATGCGCGCCGAGGCCGAGGGCAAGGATCCTCACGAGGCCGTCGCTGCTGCGAACGGCGAAGATGCTGCCGAGGACGAGGGCGCTGACGAGGGCGATGTGCCGGTCGACGCCGAGCCCGTTGCCGATGCGACCGCCGAGCCCGTTCCCACCGAGCCCCAGGGCGTCCCCAACTTTGACGACGAGCCCCAGGTGGCGATTGATACCGAGGGCGCGGTTGCCGAGAACCACGAGGCCTCCGCTGCCGTCTTTGGCGGTGCGGCGACGGTTCCGGCAGGACCTGCGCATGAGGGCGGCCTGCCGCTCGTGGACGGCGCCGGCGAGGACCCGGGTGCCACGGTGGCCATGCCGGCTATGCCTCAGGAGTAGGCCTACGCGTTTATCACCATCACGTACCTGCGCCTTTGCCGTACGCAGATGAGCGGAGCGGCAAGTGATGCGCTGCGGGTATAATGGACAGCATTCAAACGGTGGGCACCGACGTGCCCGCAGGAGAGGAATGATCATGGGTAAGACTTTCAGCTTTGTCTCCGGCGCACTTTTTGGTGCTGCTGCCGGCGCTATTATCGGTGTTGCTCTGGCCCCGCGCTCGGGCGCCGAGACCCGCGCCATGGCTGCCGATATCGCCAACGACGCCTGGGACAATATGCGCGACACCTACGAGCACAGCGCCGAGGAGGCCCGTGCCGCGGTGAATGACTTTGGCCCGATGGTCGACGCCAAGACCGACGACCTGCGCGCCAAGGTCGACCTGGCCCGCGAGCGCATGGACCAGCTGCGCGAGCAGCTCAACGACGCCATTTCGGGCGGCAACGTGACGCCTGCCGCCGACGTCGTGGTCGAGAACGCCGTCGAGGCTGATACCGAGGCCGCGGAGCCCTCGACCGAGGCATAATGCGCGCCGGGGATTTTGTCGGCGCCAAGATCTATCGCAAGCCTACCGAGGACAAGCGCACCAAAAAGGACGGCACGCCGCGCAGCCCTAAAAAGCTCGGAAAGATTCACTTTCCGGTCTTTACCCCGGGCGGTACGCGTGTGGTCGGCTTTATGGTCCGCCAGTCCGATATCGCGGGCATGATCGAGCGCCCCGACCGATTCGTAGCGCTAGACGCCATTGGTGTCTACGAGGGCGCCATTGCGGTCGATGACGTCAAGGGCACGTACGATGCCGCCGCGGCCAAGCGCCTCGATATCAACCTGGACGATTGCATCATCTGGGTTGGCATGGACGTGCGCACGGAATCGGGCGATGTTGTGGGCTACTGCTCGGACGTTGAGTTCAAGCCACGCTCGGGCATCGTACAGGCATTCTATGTGACCGCCGGTGCCGCTTCGAGCGTGCTGGTGGGCGACACGCAGGTGCCGCCGACGATGCTGCGCGGCTACGAGAACGGCGCGATGGTCGTCTCGGACGAGGTCAAGTCGCTCGGGTATTCGGGCGGTGCGGCTGCCAAGGCCGCCGAGGCCAGCGTCGTGGTGGGCGATAAGGTCAAAAAGGGCGCCAAGGTGCTCGACGACAAGGGGTCGGTTGCCGTGGACAAGGGCAGCCGCGCACTGGGCAAGCAGCTCGGCAAGACGCGCGGCATGTTCAAGGCCTTTAAGGACGAATACCAAAAGGCGAGCGGAGGCTCGTCAAAAGCTACAAAATAGCGACGTACCAAATGATGGGAGGCAAGCCGGAGACCTGTTGCTCCGGCTTGCTGTGTTTATGGGGGAGGGCACATGCGCCAAAATGGATCCAACTTAAACGGGCGTTCGGGTGCGCGTCCGACGGCGCGCCGCGACCTGGGGCAGCTGCCCAGCGGTCAGCGCCGTCGCCGCCGTAAGCCCGGCGCGATGTACCTCAACCATAGCCGCGGGTTTAGCGACCGCAGCGCGCGCATCGGCAACGGGCGCTCGCCGCGCCGACCGTCCCGTCTGCCCTATGCGCTCATTGCCGTGGGCTGTGCGCTCGTGCTGTTTATCGCTGCCGTCGTGGGCTACGTCAACCGCAGCGTGGACGTGGAACTTAACGGGCAAAAGACCGCGGTGCGCGTGGGCTCTACGCTGCAGAATCTCATCGACGACCAGGAGTTGACCGATACCTACGACGCAGGCGACCTGCTGGCCGTCGATGACAGCGTGCTCAAGCGCCATGGCGGCGAAAAGCTGTCGGTTAAGGTGGACGGCAAGCGCATAAAACAGGGCAAATGGGATAGCCGCGAACTTGAGGGCGGCGAGAAGGTGACGGTCAAGGATGGCCGTAACACCTACGAGAAGCACGAGGTTCAGGCTACGGTTATCGAGCCCAAGCTCAAGGTCGAGGGCACGGGCGCTATCGAGTATGTGCAGACATGGGGTGTCCAGGGCCGCTCCGAGGTGTGGGTTGGTGAGCAGTCGGGCAAGACGCAGGACCGCGGCGAGGTTGTGCCCGCCACCGATTGCGTCGTTGCGTGCGCCAGCGTGGCGCCCAAGGGCAACAAAAAGTACGTGGCGCTGACGTTTGACGAGGGTCCGAGCGGCGCCACCAAACAGATCTTGCAGGTGCTCAAGGAAAAGGGCGTTACCGCGACGTTCTTCCTTTCGGGCGATGCGGCCGAGGCCTCGCCTGCCACGGCCAAGGCGATTGTCGATGCCGGGTGCGAGATCGGATCCAACAGCTACAGCGACGATTCGCTCAAGGGTCAGGACCGTGAGACGGTACGCGAACAGATCACGAAAGGCACCGATGCGATTAAGTCGGCGACCGGCGTGAAGACGATGCTGCTGCGTGCTCCCTACGCTGCCTTTGACGAGCAAAACTGGATTGATGCGATGGACCTGGTCTCCGCCGTGGTCTCGTGGAATATTGACTCGGGCGACTGGCTGCTCAACGGTGCCGACGAGCAGGTCTCAACGGTGCTCGATTCGGTGACGCCGGGCAATATCGTGCTGCTCACCGATAGAGACGAATGCGCCGAGCAGACGCTCGAGGCGCTGCCGCAGATCATCGACGGCCTTGTCGCCGACGGCTACAAGATCGTGACGCTCAGCGACCTGGTCAAGACGGACACGTCGCTGAGCAAAAAGCTCACCTCGCTGACGAAGGTCACCATGCCCAAGGACGCCGTGTTCCCCCAACTTGCCGAGGACGATGACACCACAGAGTAGTCATTGGGTAGTCGTTTAAGAACGTCCCCAATGGCTATGTCACGGATACGTCAGCGTTTGGTATGCCTGCAATGTGCAGCGCATAAATTCGATGCCGCAGGGCGATGCTGATGCTATAGTTACTGCGGTTAATGAGGGTCAAGAGAAAGGTTACAGGTGAAATCCAAACCTCGACCATACAGTCGATGACCCCATGCAGGTGCTTTTTGCGCATGCACGGGGTGTAAGCGTCGAGCGGCGTGCCGCCCGCGCATGCGTATACATATCCAGAAGCCCCCGGACGCCGCACGCGCGGCCGCGTCCGGAGGAATAATGATGGGGAGCACCATTGAATTATCTGAGTGAGATGCTCAAATTGCCAGTCTTGGACGTCGACGGCGAAAAGCTCGGCGTGGTCAACGATTTTGGCATTGCAACCGGCGAAGTTTTTCCGCACGTGACGTCGCTCGCGTTCCGCGGCCCCGGCAAGACGCCGTTTATGATCAGCTGGCGCAAATGGGTCGACCGTATCGACGAGACGGGCGTGTATCTCAACACGTCTGCCACCAATATTCGCTTCTCGTACCTGCAGCCGACCGAGCTCCTGCTGGCGCGCGACGTGCTCAATAAGCAGATCGTCGACACGCAGGGCATGAAGGTCGTGCGCGTCAACGACATCAAGTTTTCCATGTCGGGCGAAAACCAGCTGCGCCTGTTGGGTGCCGAGGTCGGTGCCCGCGGTCTGCTGCGCGCGATCAGCCCCGCACTCGAGCACGTCGTCGAGGGCTTTATGAAGCACCTGGGCAAGCCGCTCAGCGAGGACATCATCGCTTGGTCCTACATGGACCTGCTCGACCGCTCGACTAAAAACATCCAACTCTCGGTGTCGCACAAGACGCTCGGCGAGCTGCACCCTGCCGACATCGCCGACATTATCGAGCAGCTCGACCCGCGCCTACGTGCGCAGGTGTTTGCGCAGCTCGATACCGCCCAGGCAGCCGAAGCTATCTCGGAGTTCGATGACGACGAGCTTATGACCGAGATGCTCGAGGGCCTGTCCGACACGGACGCATCGTCGATGCTGGCCATGATGGACCCGGACGACGCTGCCGACCTGATCGACGAGCTTGATTACGAGAAGGCCGAGAAGCTCCTGCGCCTGATGGGCGTCAAGGAGGAGAAGGCGATTCGTAACCTGCTGGGGTATGAGGACAACACCGCCGGCCGCATCATGACCTCGGAGTTTGTCTCCCTGCCCGCCACGGCAACGGTCGGTGACGCCATCGAGGCGATTCGCGAGCTCGACGAGGACTTCGAGAGCGTCTACTACGTCTATACCGAGGATCCGAGCGGCATGCTGACCGGTGTGCTTTCGCTGCGCACGCTGATCGTAGCCGACCGCGACGCCACGCTGGGTCAGCTGGCCTATCGCGACCTGGTCTACGTGTCGCCCGACGAGGACCAGGAAGACGTGACGGACGAGATGACCAAGTACGACCTGGTCGCTATCCCCGTCTGCGACGAGAACCGTCATATCCTGGGTATCGTAACCTTCGACGACGCCATGGACGTTATCGCCGAGGAGCATCAGGAGGACCTGCAGATCGCCGGTGTCGGCTCGGGCGACAGCGCGTCGGACGACTCGACGAACGTGCTCAGCTGGTTCGTGCATCGCCAGTACTGGGTTGTTGTATGGGGCATCGCGTCGTGCATCATGGCGACCGTGCTGGGAACGGCGCTCGGCTCCGCGCATCTGGTGGTGTTCCCCATGTGCGCCATGCCGCTCGTGCTGCTGGCGGCCTCGCGCATGGTGTCGTTCGTCAAGAACTACTTCCTGGAGTATGACGGTCACGACGACGAGCCCAAGCCGTATCTGGGGTTCTTCTTCCAGAGCACGGGCATGGGCCTGATTCTGTCGCTCGTGACCTACCTGTGCGCCCAGCTGGTGCGCACCGCTGCGTTCCTCGATGCGCCCATGTTTGAGGAGCAGCTCTTTACCGGGTGCTTTAATATCGCTGCCATTATTTGCCTGGTTGGCAACATGAGCGCCGTGATTTACCTGATGGTGCTGTTCTGGCGTGACGAGCATGACCTCAACACGTCGGGCACCGCCATGAACGTCATTGCCGTCATGATTTCGTGTGTGGCGTATTGCATCGCCGCGGTGCTGCTCGCCATATCAGTCATGGGTTAGGTGGTCGCGTGCAAAATACCAAGCAAAAGTCGGGCACCAAGCAAAAGTTGACCATCGCGGCCATCTTTGGCGCTATGGGTCCCGGTCTGCTGGCGGCGCTTTCGGGCAATGACGCCGGCGGCATTGCAACGTATTCCAGCGCGGGCGCCAGCTATGGCTACAAGATGCTGTGGATGCTTCCTGTCATGACTGTACTGCTCATCGTGACGCAGGAGACCGCGGCGCGCTGCGGCTGCGTCACGGGCAAGGGCCTGGCATCGCTCATTCGCGAGCGCTTTGGCGTGCGCAAGAGTGTACTTGCTATGGCGGCGCTGTTGATCGCCAACACGGCTGTGACCATTTCGGAGTTTGCGGGTATTGCGAGCGGCCTTGCCCTCTTTGGCGTGCCGGCGAGCATCTCGGTGCCGTTGGTGGCGCTGCTGGTGTGGATGCTTACCATGTCGGGGAGTTTCCAGCGCATCGAGAAGATTCTGCTGCTGGTGAGCTGCGTGTTCGTGACCTACATCGTCGCCGCGTTTATGGCTGGCCCCAACTGGGGTGAGGTCGCGGTCGACCTGGTCGTGCCTAACATTCAAAATGACCCCAGCTACGTGTCGCTCGTGGTCGCAACGATCGGTACCACCATCGCGCCGTGGATGATTTTCTTGGCGCAGAACAACGTGGTCGATAAGAACGCGGGCGAGGACGACATCGTGCTGCAGCGTATTGATACCGTGAGCGGCTCGCTTGCCGCCGATGTTATTGCCGGCTTTATTATCATCACGACCGGTACGGTGTTGTTCCCGGCGGGTATTCAGATTAGCGATGCCGCCGATGCTGCCCGCGCGCTGGAGCCTATTGCGGGTCAGTGGTCCACGGTACTGTTTGCCTCGGGCTTGGTCGCGGCGAGCTTCTTGGCCGCCTGCGTGCTGCCGGGCGTTACGTCGAGCGCTATCTGCGAGGCATTTGGTTGGGAGCGCGGTGCCGACCGCAGCTGGGACGAGGCCCCGGTCTATCGCGGCATCATTACGGCCATCATCGGTATCTCTGCCGTGCTGGTGCTTATGCCCGGCGTCGATCTGTTCCAGATTATGATGACCTCGCAGGTCATCAATGGCGTGCTGCTGCCCGTGGTTCTGGTGTTCCAGGTAGTTATTGCCGCTGACCGTCACATTATGGGCACTAACCGCAACGGCCGCGTGTGGAATGTGCTCACTTGGGCGACTATCGGTGTGATTACGGTGCTGACGGTCGTCATGTTTGTTCTGCAGGCGATGGGTTACAGCGCTTAGCGCCTCTTTTGGACACCAAACAGGCCGCAGCGATGGACTGCGGCCTGTTTTTTGCCCGCTATAGGGCGTTAGTTATATGGCAGTGGACAAAAAATGCCAAATATGAGTACTGTTGCTAAGTGAATAGCATTTACATCCAAGAAGATAATGGACATAGCCGATAGTATGTTCATTAAAATTGGCTCCAATATGTCTTAAACCAGTCAGGTTGGCTGCTTTAGGGGGTTGTAGGGGTCGCTCGGACGTCATTTTGGGTGGTTTTGCCTGCTACTAAAATGGTAACAGTACTCATATTTGCCACTTTTTGTCCACGACCTCTTGGAGTCGGCTCGAAAAGAGTGATTTTGGGTTGTTTGCTGCGGATGTGGGGCTTGGAAACAACGCTCGGGGTGGCGAGGCGCCCAGAATTCGGTCGCAAGGAGGGCGTTCCTCGGCTGTGTCAGGAGTGTCCTTGGGTGCCGGCGCATAAGGAACGTCCCTAACTGTCGGAGGGGGTGCCTGCCGTGGCGGGCACCCCTCCGGATGTGGGAAGTTTGCGCTGCAGGTTACTTGTCGGTGCCCAGCTTGTGCGGCTTGAGAGCGAGCGCATTGACGAGCGCGTCGGTGGCAGACTTGACGGCCGCCGGCTGCGGATCGTTGACGTGATCCTCGGGATGCACGGGCAGGTCCTTCTTGACTGCATCGTGGATCAAGTAGAGGTACTCAGTCACGCCAGTGGTCGACAGGTGCGTGCCATCGCCATCGAACAGGTCGTTGCGATTGGCACTGTATCCGTACCAGTCGATAACGCGCACGTTCTTGTAGCGCGTAGCAGCGTTGGCGATGGCCTGGTTGGTAGAGCCAACCCACGGCTGCGGGCTGCGCGTGTTCACAAACACCACAATACGCTTATCTCCTGCATCGGTCATGATGGCGTCGATCTGGTCGTCGGTTACCAAGCCGTTGGTGCCCAGTGCAAAGACCACGATCTTGCCGGCAAGGTTCTGTTGGAGATAGCCCTCAAATGTCGCGCGGCCCGCATCGAACTGGCGGCCCTTTTCGGCATCGATGTGACTGTGGGGGAACACGCCGTCGAAGGAATCGACGGCGCGCAGCGACACGGAGTCACCGATCATCAACAGGTCGTAGGAGCCATCGGGGAAGCCGTCGTTGTCCTTGTCGGTGTCGTCGGCTGCCTGTTGGTCCGTTGGCGCGGTGTTTTTGGCTTCCTTGTTGAGGACTTCGGCGCCCTCACCGCTCAGTGCGGAGGTCTCCGGCACAAAGATCAGGCCGCCCAGCGCGATAACAAGCACGATGCCGCAAGTGGCGCACACGGGAATATGCGCGCGCACCCAGTTGGCGGGCGTGGTGGTGCCGTCGCGGAACTCGGATACGGTGCGCCCAAAGGCGCCCTTTCTAAACGGCGTCTCGATAAAGCGATATGAGCATTCGGCTACGGCGACCACCAACAACACCTGCAAAATGTACTGCCACCACGGCGTATCGTTGATGTTGGCGACCGGGTTCATGAGCAACAGTAGCGGATAGTGCCACAGGTAGATGCTGTACGAGCGCTTGCCAACCCACACGAGCGGCTCGGCGGACAGTGCGCGGGCAACCATTCCCTGGGGCTGCACGCAGGCCGCGATGACCATGAGCGTGAGGATGGAGCATAACAGCGTGCCGCCGCGATACTGGAACGCGGTGTAGCCGTTGGTGAGCGCGACCATGGCGGCAAGGCCAACCAGACCCACGACGCCCAACACATCGATGGATGCAGGTGAGGACCAAAAACGCACGAGCGTACTCGGCTGAGTCGGGACGGTCTCGGCTGCGCCGTCGGTCGTAGCGTCATGCTTGCTTTCGGCGTTCTTGCCGTGCTTGGCGGCGCCAGCCAGGCGATTGAGCCCCAAACGATGAGCGAGACGCACCGGTGCCAGGTCGCAATCGGGGATAAAGGCCATCCAGGCGCCCAGCAGCAGCGAGAACACGCGGGTGTCGGTGCCGTAGTACACGCGGCTGGGGTCGGCGGCGGGGTTATAGAGCACCATCATGGCGATGGCGGAGACAGCAGCCAGGCCCAGAACCATGCGGCGCGTGTTGGGCTTGCTCATGTGCATGGATACCATAGCGAGCAGCAGCGGGGGCCAAACCAGGTAGAACTGTTCCTCGATGGCGAGCGACCAAAAGTGCGTAAGCGGCGAGGGATCGCCCAGGGCGTTGAAGTACGAGACGTCCTGCATAATCTGCCACCAGTTGTTAAAGAACAGCAGCGACGGCAGAATGTCGGGACGCATCTTGGTGAGCATCACGTGGTTAAAGATGGTGCACAGCGCGCAGGTCACGAACACTACCGTTACCACGGCGGGGACCAGGCGACGGATGCGGCGAATCCAGAAGCTCTTAAGGTCGATGCGACCGGTCTTAGCGACTTCGTTGAGCAGCAAGCGCGTGATCAGATAGCCCGAAAGCACAAAGAAGATCGTGACGCCAAGCAGGCCGCCCTGAGCCCACGTGAGGTTGAGGTGATAGAGCACCACCGCGACGACGGCAAGCGTGCGCAGGCCGTCAAGGGCAGGGATGTAGCGGGACTTGGGGCGAGCAGGCGTCTGCTCCGCGGCGGGAGTGTTGGCGCGGCCCGCGTTGTTGGCAGAAGCGCGATGGGGGCTCGCGGTGCGTCGCGGCTCGTTGGCACGGCGCTCGCCCTTCACGCGTTCGTGCGGCGCCGGCTCGTTGCCCGTGCGGCGTCGACCGCGCGAGCCCGATTGCGAGAATTGTTCCATAAAACATCATCCAATGACGAGAATAATCAGCACGTATTCATTGTAGCTGCCTACCCCTGTGAATGCTTGCTGCTGGCGCAAGCTCAAGCGCGCGTCCACATCAAAGTGGACTAAAGTTATAGGGGGTGCGAGAGTGCACAATCGTTGGTCGACGGTGGGCGCAAAGCCTGAAGACGAGGAGGTTTCCATGGCGGATCACAGCATCGTTGCGGTGTTCGGCAGCATGAACATGGACCTTTCGGTGGCGTGCGAGCGCATGCCGCGCGCGGGCGAGACCGTCGGTGGCAGCGGTTTTATCACCAACGCCGGCGGTAAGGGAGCCAATCAGGCCGTTGCCGCTGCGCGCATGGGTGCGCGCACGTGCATGATTGGCGCTGTTGGGCGCGATACCTTTGGCGATGCGCTTGTGACAGGGCTCCAGGATGCCGGCGTGGGCGTTGAGTTTGTGGCGCGTCGCGATGACGTGGAGACCGGTACCGCGACTATCATTCGCTGTGAGAGCGACAACCGCATCGTGCTGTCGCCGGGCGCCAACCATGCGCTTGCGGGCGAGGACGTTGCCCGCGCACTGAGGCGCTTGGTGGCCGACGAGCTCGACGGCGATGCCAGCGAGATTGCCCCGGCTGCTGGCGGCGTCTTTATCGCCCAGGGCGAATGTGACCTTGCGGCGACGGCCGGGGCGCTTGCTTGCGCTCACGAGCTGGGGTTCTATACGATCTTTAATCCGGCGCCCGCCTGCGACCTGCCGGCAGGAGCGTGGCCAGCGGTCGACCTGGTCTGCCCCAACGAGACCGAGTGCCAGGTGCTGACGGGCATTCTGCCCACGGATGATGCGAGTTGCGTCGCCGCGCTCAATGCGCTGCTCGACAAGGGCGCCGGGGCTGCGGTCATCACGTTGGGCGGCGCCGGCTCGGTTACGCTCGGCGATGGCGGTGAGCCGCTGCGCATGCCGGCGCTTTCGAGCGCGGTGGTCGATACGACGGCCGCGGGCGATACGTTTATCGGCGCGTTGGCGGCGGCTCGTCTGGAGGGCCTGCCGCTCTTTGAGTGCATGGCGGCGGGTGCTCGCGCCTCGGCGGTGACGGTGTCGCGCCTGGGCGCTCAGCAATCAATTCCCACGCGTACGGAAGTCGAGCACAAGTTTGGGTCGGACGATTTAGTACAAGGCGGAGAAGCGGAGTAGAACAATGGCAACCAAGAAGCTGATCCTTGATCTGGATATGGGTGTGGACGATGCGATGGCGCTCGCCTATGCCATCGCAAGCCCCGAGGTGGAGCTCGTCGGCATCACCACGTGCTTTGGCAACGTGCGCGTCGAGCAGTCGGCGCACAACTGCTTGGCGGTGCTCGACCTGTTGGGTCGTCCCGAGGTGCCGGTGTACCTGGGCGCCGATCGTCCCATGAAGGCGACCGAACCCTACACGCCGCCGGCGTCCACCACGCTTATCCACGGCAAGAACGGTATTGGCGGCGCAAGCGTGCCCGCTTCGCCGTACGAGCCGGTGGGCGCGACGTCGGCCGATGGCAATGCGGCGGTCGATTACCTGATTGATGCCGCGCGTACCTATGGCCCCGATTTGATCTACGTGGCGACCGGCCCGCTCTCCAATCTGTCGCTCGCCCTGGAGCGTGATGCGGCGGCGATGATGTCTATCGGTCGCGTGGTCGTGATGGGCGGTGCGCTTACCGTGCCCGGCAACGTGAGCGCGGGCGCCGAGGCCAACATGGCGGGCGACCCCGAGGCTGCCGACGCCGTGTTGCGCTCGGGCCGCAAGCTCACCATGGTGGGCTTGGATGTGACGCACCGCGTGGTGCTCACACGTCGCGACGTTGCCGGCTGGACGGGCTCGGGCACTATGGCTGGCTGCGCGTTTGCGAGCATGGTCGAGCACTATATCGGTTCGTACGAAATGAACGCGCCCTACCTGGGCGGCTGCGCGCTGCACGATCCGCTGGCGGTTGCCGTGGCGATTGATCCCACGCTCGTGGGTGCGCTCGGCTGCAATCTTCGTGTCGACCTGCTGGGCGAGTACCGCGGCCGCACTATCTGTGATGAGCACCGTCTGTCCGATCCGGATAAGAGCGCGCTCGTGGCGCTCACCGTGGACGCCCCACGTTTCCTCGCGGAGTTTAAGGCACGCATGGCTCGCATCCTTGGCTAAACGGTTTCTGTGCCCCGATCCAGATTAGCTACCGAGTAAATACGCCCGTTGGGGGAATAGTCGCGTCGCTTCGCTTGACAACAGGCTAAACTAGCTATTAAACATTTACTATTCTGTTTAGATTGAATTTGCGGTCGTTTAGTTGTCGAGTCACGGGGCGGTCAGGCCACGATGCTCCGCCACGACCGTTGCTAGGGGGAACAATGGCCAAAGCAAGTGTTCGCGAAATCAGCCGCATCACCGGTTTTTCGCCTGCGACCGTGTCCAACGCGCTCAACCGCAAGCGCAGCGTGAGCGAGGAGACCGCCAAAGTCATCCTGGAGTGCGCGCAGTCGCTCGGCTATCAGCAGTCGACGCAGCTCGAGAGCATCCAGTTTGTGCTCGCGCGCAAGACGGGCGCCATCCTGGACGAGAGCACCTTCCATCCCGCGGTTATTGAGGGCGTGGAGCGCCAGGCGCGTCGCCACGGCATGAGCACGAGCTTTGTCTCGCTCGACTTTAGCGACCTGGACGCCGTGCGTCCGCAGGTCGAGGGCCTGATCGCCGACCCGTCTGCCGCCATCGTGCTGATGGGTACCGAGCTGGGTGAGGAAGATTACGCCCTGTTCGCCAACGCTGCCGCCCACCTGATCGTGCTCGACGGCTGGAGCGACCGCCAGTACTTTGATGCCGTAGTCATTGCCAATACCGATTCGGTGCTGCGCGCCGTGGACTACCTTATCGAGAAGGGTCACAGGCAAATCGGCTATCTGGCAGGCGATCTTCGTATCCGCAACTTTAAGGATCGCGAGCGCGGCTATCGCCAAGCGCTTGAGGATGCGGACCTCGAGGCCAATCCGGCATGGCACGTCACGCTGGGCACCACGCTCGAAGGTGCCTATCGCGATATGGGTGCATGGCTCGACAGCGTCTCACGCGACGACCTGCCGACGGCTTTCTTTGCCGAGAACGACGTGCTCGCCGTGGGTGCCATGCGCGCGTTCAACGAGCACGGCATTCGCGTGCCCGAGGATGTCTCGATCATCGGCTTTGACGACCTATCTCTGGGCGCCTTCTCCAACCCGCCACTCACCACGGTGCATGTTCCCAAACACGAGGTGGGCGAGATCGCGGTGCGCCGTCTGGTGGGTAACATCCGCAATCCCAAGAGCTATACCTGCAAAACGGCCGTGTCGACCTATTTTGTCGAGCGCCAGAGCGTGCGCGAAATCTAGGCGGAGACGGCATTGCCTGCAGCGTGCCAAAGCTCGCTAGGGCAGTTAACATAGTGCCATTCAGAAGAGGATCCTTCGGGGTCCTCTTTTTGTTTCCCTTGTATGTTCAGTTTGTTTACATACCGTTTAGGCTGATTTCTCTACCGTTTACGAGACTTTCGCGCTAAACTTTTAAACAAAAGAGTAAAACATTTAGTAAACAGAACAAAACGAAACATGCGTCTGTTTACTGAGCATGTGACTAGGGGAGGACGTACATGGACAAGATCAAGCTCGGCTTTGTGCCCACGCGCCGCAGTATCTTTAGCGCGCCGGACGCGATCAAGTATCGCGGTCTGACGGCTGATCGCCTGCGCGAGATCGGCGTCGAGATTGTGGATATCGACGACATCAACGACGAGGGCCTGCTGTTCGACGACAGCCATATCGAGCCTATCGTCAAAAAGTTCCGCGCCGAGGGCGTCGACGGCATCATGCTGTGCCACGCCAACTTTGGTACCGAGTATGTCTGCGCCCGCCTTGCCCGCGAGCTCGGCTTGCCCGTGCTGCTGTGGGGCCCGCGCGACGAGCGCCCCGAGCCCGACGGCACCCGTCTGCGCGATAGCCAGTGCGGCCTGTTCGCCACCGGCAAGGTCCTGCGCCGCTTCCAGGTTCCCTTCACCTACATGACCAACTGCCGTCTGACCGATCCCGAGTTCGAGCGCGGCGTCTGGGACTTTTTGGCCGTGTGCAACGTGGTCAAGACCTTCGAGCACACCCGCATCCTGCAGATGGCCACCCGTCCGTTCGATTTCTGGTCGACCATGTGCAACGAGGGCGAGCTGCTTGAGAAGTTCAACATCCAGCTTTCGCCCATCCCCATGACCGAGCTTGTCCAGGCCGTGCGCGACGCCCAGGCTGACGAGCAGGCCATGGCAGCCATGCTCGCCCACATTGGTGACAGCTTTGAGATCTGCATCCCCGAGGACAAGGTTCCTGCGGTCGCAGGACTCGCCATTGCCATGAAGCGCCTGGTCGAGAAGTACGGCTGCAACGCCGGCGCCATCCAGTGCTGGAACGCCCTGCAGGACGAGTTGGGCATTATGCCCTGCGCCGCCAACGCAATCCTCAACGAGATGGGCATCCCCATCGTCTGCGAGACCGACATCCATGGCGCTATCACCGCGCTGATGGTCGAGGCCGCCGACCTGGGCCGTCACCGCGGCATGTTCGCCGACTGGACCGTGCGTCATCCCGATAACGAGAACGGCGAGCTGCTGCAGCACTGCGGCCCCTGGCCCTGCAGCTGCGCGGCCGTCAAGCCCAAGCTCACCTATCCGCTGGCCTTCGATCACCCCGGCGCGCTGACGGCCGAGGCCAAGCACGGCGACCTCACCCTTGCCCGCTTTGACGGCGACAACGGCGAGTACTCGCTGCTGCTGGGCAACGCCCGCGGCATCGACGGCCCGGCCGGCATGGGCACCTACCTGTGGGTCGAGGTCGACAACCTCAAGCGCCTCGAGGCCAAGATCGTCGAGGGTCCCTACATCCACCACTGCGTCGCCATTCACGCCAACGTGGTGCCGGTGCTCTACGAGGCGTGCAAGTACATCGGCATTGTCCCCGACCTGTACGACCCCATCGAAGAAGACGTCAAAGCTTACCTGCGAGGAGAGTAGAAATGGCAACTATCGAAGAGCTTGAGTCCCTGCGTTGGGACCTTCGACGCGATTGCGTCGATATCATCATGGCTGGCGCCGGCGGGCACATCGGCGGCGACATGTCGGTCATCGATGCGCTGATGACCCTCTACGCCAACCACCTCAACATTTCGCCCGAGACCGTCGACAATCCCAACCGCGATCGCTTCGTGCTCTCCAAGGGCCACGCCATGGAGGCCTACTACGCGGTGCTCTGCCACGAGGGCTATCTTGACCTTGATGACGTCAAGGCCCGCTTCTCCAAGTTCGGCAGCCCCTACATCGGCCACCCCAACAACAAGCTCAAGGGCATCGAGATGAACTCGGGCTCGTTGGGTCACGGTCTGCCCGTGGCTGTGGGCATGGCACTTGCCGGCAAGATGGATGGCCGCGGCTACCGCGTCTACACCATCATGGGCGACGGCGAGCTTGCCGAGGGCTCGGTCTGGGAGGGCGCCATGAGCGGCGGCAATTACCAGCTCGATAACCTGTGCGCGCTCGTGGACCGCAACCGCCTGCAGATCAGCGGCAGCACCGAGGACGTCATGAAGCAGGATTCGCAGGAGGAGCGCTGGGCCGCCTTCGGTTGGAACGTGCTGTCCATTCCGGGCAACGACGTCCAGGCCATCGATGCCGCGCTGACGCTGGCCGCCGAGACCAAGGGTAAGCCCACGGTCATCATCCTCAACACAGTGAAGGGCTACGGCTCGCCGGTTATGGAGGACAAGGCCGCCTGGCATCATCACCTGCCCAACGATGAGGAATATGCCCAGATCATCGCCGATTTCGCTGCCCATAAGGAGGCCATCAATGGCTAACAAGATCGCCAACCGCAAGGCTATCTGCGACACGCTGCTCGAGGCCGCCGCAACCGATAAAGACATCGTCGTCCTGTGCTCCGACTCCCGCGGCTCTGCATCGCTCACGCCGTTCTTTGACCAGTATCCCCAGCAGTCCGTTGAGGTCGGCATTGCCGAGCAGGACCTGGTGAGCATCGCCGCCGGCATGGCCTCGTGCGGCAAGAAGGCCTGGGCCGCCTCGCCGGCGTCCTTTGTGACCACGCGCTCGTATGAGCAGTGCAAGGTCGACGTTTCGTACTCCAACACCAACGTCAAGCTCATCGGCATCTCGGGCGGCGTGTCCTACGGCGCCTTAGGCATGAGCCATCACTCCGCGCAGGATATCGCCGCCATGAGCGCGATTCCCAACATGCGTGTGTATCTGCCGAGCGATCGCTTCCAGACCGCCGAGCTCGTGCGTGCCCTGGTCGCCGACAACAAGCCGGCCTACATCCGCGTGGGCCGCAACCCGGTGGAGGACGTGTACACCGAGGACGAGTGCCCGTTCCAGATGGATCGCGCCACCTGGGTGCGCCGCGGCACCGATGTGACGATCGTCGCTACCGGTGAGATGGTCCGCCACGCCGTGGACGCCGCCGATCTGCTGGCCGAGCAGGGCATCTCGGCAACGGTGCTCGATATGTACTGCGTCAAGCCGCTCGACGCCGAGGCCGTGATCGAGGCCGCCGGTGCCACGCGCGCCGTCGTGACCGTCGAGGAGCACAGTCCCTTCGGTGGCCTGGGTTCCATGGTCGCGCAGGTCGTAGGTGAGCACTGCCCGCGTCCGGTCAAGTGCCTGAGCCTGCCCGATGCGCCGGTCATCACCGGTACGAGCCCCGAGGTCTTTGCGCACTACGGCCTGACGGGCGAGGGAATCGCCAAGACGGTCGTCGAGTTCCTTCCCGCAGAGTAATTGGTGCATCGGGGACAGGTTTGCACCAATCCTTTTAGGTTGAATTTTGAGCAGGCCGGCTGCGCTCTCATGAGCCGGTCGGCCACTCGCTCCTTGTCCGTCGGGTTTTAGTTTTGAATCGACGGGGGAGACAGGAGAGTACATGAGCAAATACATCATCGGAATCGATCAGTCCACACAGGGTACTAAGGCGCTGCTGGTGGACGAGGGCGGCCATCTGATCCATCGCGCCGACCGCTCGCATCGCCAGATTGTCAACGAGGCCGGCTGGGTGAGCCATGATCCAGCCGAGATCGCCGCCAACGTGCTGGCCGTGGCGCGCGCCGTGGTGGAGGAGACCGGGGTCGATCCGGCCGACGTCGCCGGCATCGGCATCTCCAACCAGCGCGAGACTACCGTTGCCTGGAGCCGCAGGACGGGCGAGCCGCTGTGCGATGCCGTGGTGTGGCAGTGCGCCCGCGCCCGCGAGCTGTGCGACGAGCTTGCTGCGCGCGAAGGCGTGGCCGAGCTGGTGCGTGACACGACGGGTCTGGTGCTCTCGCCCTACTATCCGGCGGGCAAGATGGCCTGGATCCTCGCGAACGTTCCCGCGGCTGCCGAGGCCGCGGCGGCGGGCGAGCTGTGCCTGGGCACCATCGATGCCTGGGTGGTCTGGACGCTCACGGGCGGCGCGGAGTTCCGCTGCGACTGGTCCAATGCCAGCCGCACGCAGCTTTTTGACCTGCGCCGTGGCTGCTGGAGCGAGCCGGTGTGCGAGGCCTTTGGTGTCAATCCGGCGTGTCTGCCGCAGGTGACCGATTCCGATGGCCTGTTCGGTACAACGGACCTGGGCGGCTTTTTGCCGGCGCCCGTGCCCATTCACGGCGTGCTCGGCGACAGCCATGCCGCCTTGTTTGCCCAGGGCTGCCATAGCCGCGGCATGGCCAAGGCGACCTATGGCACCGGAAGCTCGGTCATGATGAACGTCGGCGACGAGTTCGTCGCCAGCTCGCATGGGCTTTCGAGCTCGCTCGCATGGCGTATGGACGGTGTGACCGAGTACGTGCTCGAGGGCAACGTGAGCTACGCCGGCGCCGTCAAGACGTGGCTGCGCGACGATCTTGAGCTCATCAATAACCCCGAGGAAGTCACCGACCTGTGCTACGCCGCCAATCCGGCAAGCCGTGTCTACTTTGTGCCGGCGTTCACTGGCCTGGGCGCGCCGCACTGGGCGAGCGATGCCGAGGGCTGCATCTTTGGCATGACGCGCACCACGGGCCGTGCGGAGTTCGTAAAGGCCGCTGACGAGTCGATCGCCTATCAGATCTTCGACGTGATTGATGCGATGGTCGAGGATTCGGGCGCGGCGTTGGCCGAGCTTCGTGTTGACGGCGGTCCCACGCGCGACGCGTACCTGATGCAGTTTGAGAGCGACTTGGTTGGCTCGCCCATTCGCATCGCGAGCAACGACGAGATGAGCGGTCTGGGCGCGGCCTGGGCCTGCGGCATTGCGCTGGGCATGTACACGCGCGACGTCGTCGACGTCTACGGCGCCCGCGGCATCGTGGAGTCCACCATGTCCGCCGACGAGCGCGCCAAAAAGATCGCCGGCTGGCGCCATGCCGTGAAATCTACAATCGCGTACACCGCCTAGCATGATTATTCTGAGACGGGGATTAAAAACTCATTGATCCCCGTCCCGGGCAGCTCATTTGGGACGGGGCTTTTTTGACTGGTATGATTGGTGCGATCATTCGAACCAGCTAAAAGAGCCCCGTCCCAAATTGACTACCGAGAGGATCTGCCATGGAGCGCATCGCGAGTTTTTCCGTTGACCATCTGCTGCTCGAGCCCGGCGTGTATGTGAGCCGCATCGACCGCGATCCGGCGACCGGCGCCGCCGTCACCACCTTTGACCTGCGCCTGACCACGCCCAACAAGGAGCCAGTTATGAACACGGCGGAGTGCCACACCATCGAGCATCTGGGTGCCACGTTCCTCCGCAATCATGCCGAGTGGTCGAGCCGAATTGTCTACTTTGGCCCCATGGGCTGCCGAACGGGCTTTTACCTCGTCGTATTTGGCGAAGTGACGAGCGAGGAGATCCTGCCGCTCGTGCGTGAGCTGTTCGAGTTTGTCGCCGACTTTGAGGGCGATGTCCCCGGTGCCGCTCCCGAGGAGTGCGGTAACTACCTGGACCAGAACCTCCCCATGGCAAACTGGCTCGCGCGCCGCTACCTCGACCGCGACTTGGCCGATATCGACGAGAAGCGCCTGCACTATCAGCAGGCCTAAGGGCTATATCGCCTAAAACGCGCGCATTGGGCGCCTTCGCTTATACGGGGGCGCCTTTTTGTTGAGTGGTCGGGACGAGCGTTCAAAATCGCTCATGTTTGTTCTAGAATGTTCGTATAGTCACATTTACGAACAGGAGCGAACATGCATATCTACTCTGTTAACGATCCCGAGTTCAAATCCTATGGCAACGTTTGGGATGACGTTCCGTCCGAGCTCACGTCGCCCGTGCTCGAGGCGCTCTCTGCCACGTCCACTCCTGAGGGCAGCAAGTACGTAGCGAGTGCGCCGGAGCTCGAGGGCGTCAAGGATGCCGACAAACTGGGTTTTCTCATGTTTGGCGGTCGTCCCTTCCAGCTCGGCTGGTGCAATGGCCACAACACGAAACTCAACTGTCTGGAGTATCACCGCGCCAGCGAATTCAACCTGGGCGCTCGCGACTTTATCCTGCTTGTGGCGCATCGCTGGGAGATCGAGGACGGCAAGCTCGACACCGCGTGCGTCAAGGCGTTCCGCGTGCCGGCGGGTACGGTCATCGAGGTCTTCAACACCACGCTTCACTACACGCCGTGCATGGTCGACGGCGGCGGCTTCCAGGTGATGGTGGCGCTGCCCGCCGGCACCAACGGGCCGCGCCCCGAGGCCGCGGCCGACATGCCTGCGGTCGGCGACAGCTACTGCTACTGGAAGGCCGACAAGTGGGTTCTCTGCCACGCCGACAGCCCCAAGGCAGCCGAAGGCGGCTACGTAGGCCTCATCGGCAAAAACCTCGACATCACCTGCGACTAGAATCTTCTGTCTCGATCTGTAACATCTAGCGGGCTAAATCGCCTCTACCTGTTACAGATCGAGACAAACCGTAGAGGGCCGCCCGAAAAATCTCAATCTGTAACACCAAACCCGATTTTGACGGCCTAGCTGTTACAGATCAAGACAAACCGGCCCAAACCACCACAAAGGTGCCTGTCCCCTTTGTGGTGGTTTGGGGCGGCGGTATCAGAAAGTGTCAGGCAGGGGCGGCTGCCGGACGCCCGCGCGCGAAAAGAAGTGTCGACCTGCGTTGCTGTCGTTGAGCGGCGCGCTGTTTGCGGGGATACTGAAGCTACGACAAACAGCGTGTGAAAGGATTGATGCATGGCTTTCCGTAAAGACTTCCTGTGGGGCGGCGCGACGGCTGCCAACCAGTGCGAGGGCGCTTACGACGTGGATGGCCGCGGCCTGGCCAACGTGGACGTGGCACCGCACGGCCCCGAGCGCTATGCGGTGGTCTCCGGCCAGCGCAAGATGCTCGACTTCGAGGACGGCTATTACTACCCCGCGCAGACCGGCATCGATTTCTATCACCACTGCAAGGAGGACATCGCCCTCTTTGCCGAGATGGGCTTTAAGACCTTCCGCATGAGCCTGGCTTGGACCCGCATCTTCCCCAACGGTGACGAGACCGAGCCCAACGAGGCCGGCCTGGCTTTCTACGAGGATGTGTTCCGCGAGTGTCAGGCGCACGGCATCGAGCCGCTCGTGACCATCACGCACTTCGACTGCCCGATTCACCTCATCAAGGAGTACGGCGGCTGGCGCAACCGCAAGCTCATCGACTTCTATAAGAACCTCGCGACCACGATCTTTACCCGCTACAAGGGCCTGGTGAAGTACTGGCTTACCTTCAACGAGATCAATATGATTCTGCACCTGCCGTTTATGGGTGCCGGTCTGGTCTTTGAGGAGGGCGAGAACAAGGAGGCCGTCGAGTACCTGGCCGCCCACAACGAGCTCGTCGCCAGCGCTTGGGCAACCAAGATCGCCCACGAGATCGACCCCGAGGTCAAGATCGGCTGCATGCTCGCCGCGGGCAGCTACTATCCCTACAGCTGCCGTCCGGGCGACGTGCGTCAGGCACAGCTCGACAACCAGAACAACTACTTTTTTGTCGACGTCCAGAGCCGCGGCTACTACCCGGCCTATGCGCTCAAGAAGCTCGAGCGCCTGGGCATTGACGTCGGGATGACCGATGAGGATCGCGAGATCCTGGCCGCCAACACCGTCGACTTCATCAGCTTTAGCTACTACAGCACCCGCTGCTCTGCCGGTGCCGACAACCCCGATATCGAGCGCACCCAGGGCAACGCTTTCGCCGGCGCCAAGAACCCCTATCTGCAGGAGAGCCAGTGGGGCTGGGCTATCGATCCGCTGGGCTTCCGCATCACGCTCAACGACCTGTACGACCGCTATCAGAAGCCGCTGTTTGTGGTTGAGAACGGTCTGGGCGCCAAGGATGTTGTCGAGGAGGATGGCTCCATCAACGACGACTACCGTATCGACTACCTGCGCCAGCACATCGCTGCCATGCGCGACGCGGTGACCGAGGACGGCGTGGACCTTTTGGGCTACACCACCTGGGGCCCCATCGACCTTGTCTCCGCCTCCACCGGTGAGAT
>CAJMMX010000016.1 GCA_905214615.1 uncultured bacterium
GATTCAGCATGTTCGCGATTTCCCGCTTTCAAAAAAGCATGTTTTCCAAATAGGCGAGTCCAAAATAGCACATTTTCCAAGATACCTGATTAAAACTGATTGCTCCGTAAATGAAGTATGAAAATTGGCAAGCGTTTGAACTGGTAAAACTCTATTTCCGCATTCCACACCCCCTTACTTCTCGTCTCATACAAGTTGGAAAATGTGCTTTTTTGTTTTACTCGATCGCAGTTTCGAAGATCCCCGCCAGCTGCAAGCAGCAGACCGCCGTCGCCGAGGCCCTCGCCGACTGCAAGCAGCAGGCCGGCCTCTAGAACGCAAAAGAACCCCGGTTCGTTCTCACCGGGGTTCTTTTCACGTGACCCACAGGTCGTTCGTAACGTCAGCGAGCGGCTCTTCCTACACGATGCCCTGGGCCATCATGGCGTTGGCGACCTTCTCGAAGCCGGCGATGTTGGCGCCCATGACAAAGTTGCCCTCCTGGCCATACTCCTTGGCGGTATCGTCCACGTTGTGGAACATGCCGCGCATGAGCTGCTCGAGCTTGCCGTCGACCTCCTCGAAGGTCCAGGACAGGTGCTCGGCGTTCTGGCTCATCTCCAGGCCGGACACGAGCACGCCGCCGGCGTTGGCAGCCTTACCGGGCATAAAGGCGACGCCGTTCTCCTGGAAGTAGGTCGTGGCCTCGATGGTCGTGGGCATGTTCGCGCCCTCGCCGACCACTTTGCAGCCGTTGGCGACGAGCGCCTGGGCGTCCTCGAGCAGCAGCGTGTTCTCGCGAGCGCAGGGCAGCGCGATATCGCAGGGCAGCTGCCACACGCCGCGGCCGTCGCCCTCGTGCCACACGGCGTTGGGCTTCTCATCAACGTACATGGCGAGCGTGACGCCCTTGTCGTGGCCAGAGCGCTTCTTGTTGTAGACGTGCTCGAGCACGGAGTAGTCGATGCCGTCGGGATCCTCGACCCAGCCGTGGGTATCGGAGCAGGCAAGCACCTTGCCGCCGAGCTGGGAAACCTTCTGGACGGCGTAGATGGCGACGTTGCCCGAACCGTGAACGACGACGTTCTTGCCCTCGAAGGAGTCGCCGCGGCTCTTGAGGTACTCGTCCACAAAGTAGACCAGGCCGTAGCCGGTGGCCTCAGTACGGGCGAGCGAGCCGCCAAAGGAGAGGCCCTTGCCGGTAAGGACGCCGGTCCACTCGTTGGTCAGGCGCTTGTACTGACCGAACATGTAGGCAACCTCGCGGCCGCCAACACCCAGGTCGCCGGCGGGAACGTCGGTGTTGGGGCCGATGTGGCGATAGAGCTCGGTCATGAAGGACTGGCAGAAGTGCATGATCTCGTTGTTGGACTTGCCCTTGGGGTCAAAGTCGGAGCCGCCCTTGCCGCCGCCCATGGGAAGAGTGGTCAGGCTGTTCTTGAGGATCTGCTCCAGGCCCAGGAACTTGAGCATGCCTAGGGTGACCGTCGGGTTAAAGCGCAGGCCGCCCTTGTAGGGTCCAATGGCAGAGTTGAACTCGACGCGGTACCCGCGGTTGACCTGGACCTTGCCCTGGTCGTCGACCCAGGGAACACGGAACATGACGATGCGCTCGGGCTCGACAAGGCGCTCCAGTAGGGCGGCCTCCTCGTACTCGGGGTGGGCGTCGAGCGCCGGCTGGATGGTGCCGAGGATCTCGGTCGCGGCCTGGATGAACTCAGGCTGCTCGGGATAGCGGGCCTTGAGCTCGTCGAGAACTTTCTGCGTGTAGCTCATGCTTCCTCCAATTGATGGAAAAGAAAGGTGTCGTTCGCGGCGCCCCATGCGCCGTGAGCTTTATCGAGTATGGATAATATCGCACTGTTGCTACAAAGTTACGAATAAGGCAACGAGCGGATGTTTCATTTTGATTACGATGCAGGTAGATAGCTTTTTGACCGCCTGACGAGCAAATCGCGTGTTTCGAAGCTGTTTCCCGCACGTTTCGAAACCACCACAAAGGTGCCTGTCCCCAATGTGGTGGTTTTGGCGAGATGCGTTGGCGGGAACGTATGTGAATCGAACACATCCAAGACGTTTTGCACGCCTCACAACGGTTTTGAGGACCGCGGGGCCCACCGGAGCCCATCCGCTCCCAAACGTGGCGGTATTTTACCAAACTAGCAGGGCGTCGTGGCGAACAGCGATACGGCAGCCCCTAACGAAGCGATCTTAGGCCGCCGGCTCCTTTGTCGAGCGTCGTAAAACGCACCGCATCCAGGTGCTCCAAGATGCTAATGGCTCGCTTGCGCGACACGCCCAGGGCCTCGCGCAGCACACTCGTGGTGACAGCGCCGCCGGCAGCCTCGATAGCCGCCGCAACGACCTCGCGCGCCTGAGCCTCGGCGGCGGCGGACAAGGCAACGTCGCGCTCGACCTTAACGATCGAGCGGTTGAGCGAAAGCTCGCGCAGGGCACGCGTCATGGTGTCGCGATCGAGTTGCAACTGCTGCCCCACCTCGGGAAGCGTCGGTGCATCGAGGCCCGCCTCGTCCAGCAGGGCCGCGATGCGCCGGCCTGCCTCGCGCACCACACGTATCGCCGCAGCGGCGGAATGTGGGTCGTAGACCTCAGACCCCTCCTGGGCGCAGATTCCGCGCGCACAGCCCTCGAGGATGAGCGCAGACGCGACGTCTTCGCCCGCTTTCGGCCAGGCGACATGCGCAACCTCGCCCGGGGTGAAGCCCGTTTGCTTGGGCGCGGCCTTATGCATGGCGACAAGCGTGTCGGCGAGGGCGGCAAGGGCGGCATCGAGCACAGCGGGGGCGGCATAGAGCTCCTCGGTCGAGCGCTCCGGATGGAGGGCGACCGCATCGCCCGACGCCACCGCGGCGTGCAGGAGCCTCGCGACTTCGACACCGGAAAGGTCGAGCGCACGGGCGGCAACGGCCGCCGGCACGGGCAGGCGCTGCAGCCCCAGCCATGCGGCAATGGCGGCGGCGCGGTCGCCGGCATCCAGAGCCCTGAGCAGCGAGACCTCTTCCGCGGAGAGGTCGCGCGAGCGGCGGCACCGCGAAAGAAGAACGCAACCGCCGCCGATAAGTACCACCGGGGAGAACGCAAGCACGATGAGACCGTCGCCCGAGCGCACGGGAAGGCGCTCCTTCAGGCGGATTTGCACGGTACGCGTCTCGCCCGGGGCAATCGGCCCCGCGCCCTCCATGAGCATGATACGGCCGAGGACCTCTGCCGTGCCCACCATCACGTGGACGCGCGTGCCGGACTCGAAGGGCACGGGCTTGGCGCCCTCGCGCCCCAGATAGGTGAAGCGCGCGATAAGCCTGAGCGTCGAGCCCTCGGCACCAGACCCGCAGAGGACCTCGCCGCGCGGAAGGTCGCCCGCGCCGTCGCCCACGATGTTGAGCGCCACGCGCTGTCCGGGCAACGCCCGAGGAGTATCGCCATGCACCTGAATCGCGCGAACGCGGCAGCGCACGCCCGCGGGACTCGAAACGAGCTCATCGCCCACCGCCACGGGGGCATCGTGAAGCGTGCCCGTGACGACCGTCCCGGATCCCTTGATGGTGAAGCAGCGGTCGATGGGCAGGCGCGGGGCCAGACAGGGGCGCACCGGGCGGGATGCGGCATCGGCCAGGAAAGAGTCGATAGCGGTATCGAGGGCAAGGCGAACGTCCTCGATACCCGCACCCGTGCGAGAGGAAACGGGCACCACGGGCGCATTGGCAAAGACGGTATCGCCGAGGAAATCCATCAAGTCGAGCTCGGCGAGCTCCGCCGTCTCGTCATCGGCCAGATCGCGCATCGTAAGCGCAACGACCATGTGCGTCACACCCAACAGCTCCAGTACGCGAACATGCTCGCGGGTCTGCGGCATCACGCCCTCAACGGCAGAAACCACCAGCAACGCAACATCCACGCCGGTAGCACCCTGCACCATGGCGCGTAGGTAGTGCGCATGACCGGGTACATCGACCAGGCCGACAAGCTTGCCGCTCGGCAGCACCAGCTCGCCAAAACCGAGCTCCGTGGTCATACCGCGGCGCCGCTCGACCTCCAGACGGTCGGGATTTTTTCCGGTCAGCGCCTCGATAAGGGCTGACTTTCCGTGGTCGACGTGCCCCGCCGTTCCAACGACAACGGGACATTCGACAAGCTCGCGCGCAGTCATCGGCGCAAACCCGCCCGCACGGCGTCGGCCAACGCAGACGCACACAAATCAAGGTCGGTATCGTGCACAAGCGTGCGAACGTCAAACAGCACCTGGTCGTGCTGTACGCGCGTCACAACCGGCGTATCGGGCTCCTGAACCATAGCGCGCTTCAGGCCATCGACGGACAGGCGCCCATCGACGGGGCAGACGGCAACGCAAAAGGTTGGGAGCTCGACGGTCGGCAGCGAGCCACCGCCCGGGGCAGAAGCGCCTTCGACAACCTGCAGCTCCACCGCCTCCTCGCACTGAGAGTCACGAAGCTTGCGCAGCATGCGGTCATGCAGGCGCTTGGCCTGACGCTCGAGCGGAGCCGGCGCGCCGGAAAGCATGTTGAGCACCGGGATCTCCCGATGCGCTGTATCGGGACCGGTCACATACAGACGCAGGGTAGCCTCGAGCGCCGCGAGCGTGAGCTTGCCGGGGCGAAGCGCGCGCATAAGCGGATGAGAGGCGCAGGCAGCGATAACCTGGGTACTGCCGAGGATAATGCCCGCCTGCGAAGCACCAAGCAACTTGTCGCCCGAACACGAGACAACGTCGACGCCAGCGCAAAGCGAAGCGGACGTGGGCTTCTCCCCCGCATCGGCAAGCACCCCGTCTGCCAGCAAAGCGCCCGAGCCTTGGTCCTCGTAAAGCAAAAGCCCGTGCTCGTGCGCCAGTGCAGAAAGCTCCGCCGCGGAAACCTCCTCGTGGAAGCCCTCGATACGGTAGTTGGAAGGATGAACTTTCAGGATCATCGCCGTGTTGGGCGTAATGGCGCTTTGATAATCGTCCAGATGCGTGCGGTTGGTGGAGCCCACCTCGACAAGCTTGGCACCCGAAGCCGCCATGATGTCGGGGATACGGAAACTGCCTCCCACCTCGACAAGCTCGCCGCGGCTCACGATTACCTCTTTGCCGCATGCATGCGCGGCAAGCACCAACAGCACCGCCGCGGCGTTATTGTTGACAACCAAGGCGTCCTGCGCCCCCGTGAGTGTGCGCAGCAGGCGCGCGGCATGCTCCTTGCGGCCCCCGCGAGCACAGGTCGCGACGTCGTACTCGAGCGTGCTGTAGCTGCGGGCGACGTCGGTCACCGCCTGCACCGCTGCGGGAGCGAGCGGAGCACGGCCCAGATTGGTGTGAATCACAACGCCTGTCGCGTTGACGGCGGGACGCAGGGTCGGCAGCGACAGACGGTGGCACCGCCGCTCAATGGCCAAGGCGAGCTCGCGCTTGTTCCTCGCGGGGACGCCGGAGCGAATCGCCGCGCGCTCGGCATCGAGCTCAACATCGATCGCCTCGCGCACGATCGTATCGCCCGCATCGCCGGCAGCCTTCATGACCGGCCACTCCGCCAGCAGCTCGTGGACAGCGGGAATGGAGCGCAGGCGGTCGCGCACCTCGGCGGGCATGGATTCGCAGTCGCTCATGGAAAGCCTTTCGACATATTCAATAAAAAGCAGGTCCCCCACGATCATCGTCGGCCACCAAATGGCGACGCGCATGCAAAAGGGACAGGTCCATTATGGCAGCTCATGGCAAGACGGCGCAGCGCCTCGTCCAAACCCGCCAAAATAAACCTGTCCCTCTTTGGTCGGTTATGCCATGGGGCCTTTAGGCCTCCCTGTTGGCGTAGATAAACCAGTAGCCCAGCGCAACGATCAGGGCGCCGCCCACGATATTGCCGAGCGTGGCGACGGAAAGATTGAGCGCCAGGCCCGCCGCGTTGAGGGCGTCGGCGCCGGCGACATCAACTCCATAGCCGCAGGAGTGCATCAAAATACCCATGGGCAAAAAGTACATGTTGGCAACGCAGTGCTCAAAACCGCAGGCCACAAACGCGGCAATGGGCAGCAGAATGCCCACGACCTTGTCGATCACGGTCCTGCCAGCGGTACCGATCCATACAGCCAGGCACACAAAGATGTTGCACAGAATGCCGCGGAAGAAGATGGTGACGGCGTCAATCGAAACCTTACCGGCGGCGACGCTCACCATGGTGTTGGCGACGGCCTCGCCGTTGAGCTTGTAAATAGCTGCCATGTAAACCAAAAAGACGACGAACAGCGCGCCGGCAAAGTTGCCGATCCACACAGCGACCCAAGCCTTGAGCATCTGGGCGAGCGTGATCTTTTTGCTCTTGAGCGCGCAGACCATAAGCGAGTTGCCGGTAAACAGCTCCGCGCCGCAAATGAGCACGAGCACCAGACCCAGGCAAAAAGCAAGGCCACCCACAAAGCGCTGGGCGCCCCAGCCAAGCGTGGGATCGCTCAAAAAGACCGTGAAGAACAGGCCGCCAAAGGCGATGAACGCGCCGGCGAACATGGCAAGCATAAAGGCCTTCGAGGTCGGTAGATTGGCCTTGGTAACACCGGCAGCCTCGGTCTTGGCCTCGATCGCGGCGGGCGCCAGGCAATCGGGGGTGGAATATTCTGCCTTGGAATCTGCCATGTCGATCACTTCTTTCTTACGTTGTGGGACAAGCATTGCCAAAGCACATGTCCCGCGCCGGATGGTCAAAACAAAACAGGCCAGAAGTAAACGTACCTCTGACCTGCAAATTACTTGGAGCGACGGGTTCGTCACCCGGTACTCTCACAAAAACGGCCTTGATCCCAAAAAGAATCAAAGCCGTTAACCAATCTTGTGGAGCGGGCGACGGGAATCGAACCCGCGTCATCAGCTTGGAAGGCTGGGGTTCTACCATTGAACTACGCCCGCAAGATATGGTCGGGACGACAGGATTTGAACCTGCGACATCCTGCTCCCAAAGCAGGCGCGCTACCAAACTGCGCCACGTCCCGAAGGTGTTGAGCAGCTAAGGTCTAAACCTTGCGTGTCCCAAAGCGAAGGAAATTATAGGTGAGACTCCCCGCCTGTGCAAGCGACGATACCCTAGCTCCTCGAATGTGCGACAAACCGGCTATGGAGCAGACCGATCACAAAGGCAACCACGGCAACCGGTGCCCACGCAGCGCCGATATCTGCCAGCGGCAACGCATCGAACGGTAGCCACGCGCCCGCAAAGAACGCATCGCGGACCGAAGTGATTACGCTCTGCACCGCGACAACGCCGCCGACCCAGACCCAAACCTGCGGATGTGCGTCGCAAAAGCCGTGCACCAGGCCCATCAGCACCAGCACAATGGCAACGGGATACAAGGCGTTGAGCATGGGCACCGAGAACATAAGGATCACGTCGAGGCCCACGTTGGAAAGCACGCACGAAAATGCGGCGAACACAAAGGCGAGAACCGCAAAAGGACGGCGCATGGCCTCCTCGGAAGCCTCCGCTCCCCCTTCGACCACATACGTCTCGCAGAAGTAACGCGAGCAGCAGCTGATAAGGCCGATGCACACGTTCATGCAGGCGAGGAAAAAGATCGCAAAGACCACGACCGTGCCGGCAAGACCAAAATGCATAGAGGCCGAACGCGCAAGGATAGCGGCGCCGTTGGTAGCGTCGGGCATCACGGTGCCGAGCTGCATACCGGCAAGGCCCAAGCCGCAGTAGATGATGGCCATGAGCACGCCGGCGATAACACCAGAGCGCGAAATCTCGAAGGCCACACGCTTGTCATCGGTAACACCCAGCTCATGAATGGTCTCGGCGATGATGATGCCAAAGGCGAGCGACGCGAGCAGGTCCATGGTCTGATAGCCGGTCAAAAAGCCCTGCACGGCAGCACCGGCATTATAGGGAGCCTGTGGCGCGGCAGCGGGACCCAGCGGCGAGACCACGGCAGCGCCCACGACCAATACGATAAGGGCGATGAGCGCGGGGCCCGTAATGCGGCCGAGTACGCGCGTGATGACGCCGGGACGCAGCGTGAGCGCAAATGCGACGATAAAGAACCCGACGGCAAACACCAGGCGAGCCGTGGCGAGCGAGACGCCCTCGGGCAGCAGCGGCACCAGCATCTCGAAGGCCGTGGAGCTCGTGCGCGGAATGGCCAGGCACGGGCCGATAGCCAGATACACCGCCGCGACAAAGAACTCGCCAAATTTGGGGTGCACGCGGCCGGCAAGCTCGCGCGCCGTTCCGGCAAGTGCCACGGCGATAAAGCCCATAACGGGCAAGCCGATGGCGGCGATGAGAAAGCCAAGCATGGCGACCGGCGTGGCAGAACCTGCCTGCAGCGCCAGCAGCGGCGGAATAATGAGGTTGCCGGCGCCAAAGAGCATCGAGAACAGGGCGATACCGACGGTAACGACATGGTCGGAGCGCAGGCCGCGCGGCGCGGATGAGGCCATGGGACCACCTTTCGGGTCGAAACAAAAACGGGACGGGCAAAAGGCCCATCCCGCAAGTATATACGCTTTAGTAAGCTAAATCGCGCAAAGCTTCAATCGCGGCGTCAACTTCCTCGTCCGTGTTGAAATACCCAAACGAGAAGCGAACGACACCCTGGCGCTCGGTCCCCAACGCGCGGTGCATGAGCGGAGCGCAGTGAGCACCGGGGCGCGTCGCAATCCCCCACCCTTGCATGAGCGCATCCGAAATCTCGGCAGAATCGATATCGCCCACGTTGAGCGAGACGATCGCCGAGCGTGTGGGCAGGTCAAACGCACCGTAGAGCTTAATCCCTGGAATCTCGCGTACACCGGCAAGGAAGCGATCAGCGAGCGCACGCTCGTGGGAAGCAATCGCCTCGACCCCACCCTGGGCCTCGATAAAGTCGAGGCCGGCAGAAAGGCCGGCGATACCGTGACCGTTGAGCGTGCCCGCCTCAAGGCGCGTGGGCCACTCCCGCGGCTGCAGCGCATCGAAGCTGTGCACGCCCGTGCCGCCCATGGCCCAAGGAGCCACGTCAATGCCCTCCGCCACGGCCAGGCCACCCGTGCCTTGAGGTCCCATGAGCCCCTTGTGGCCGGTAAAGCACACCACGTCGAGCCCCATGGCCCGCATATCGATATGCGCCGTGCCGGCAGACTGCGAGGCATCGACGATCACCAGCGCACCGGCAGCATGGGCCATAGCGGCCACGCGTGCAATGTCGACCGCGTTGCCGGTCACATTGGAGGCGTGCGTCACCACCACAGCACGCGTGCCCGGCGTGACCAACCGCTCGAGCTCATCGTAGTCGAGCACGCCGTTCGCGTCGCAGCCCGCGTGCTCAACGGTCACGCCCTGCTCTGCCGCCAGGCGGTTGAGCGGACGCAGCACGGAGTTGTGCTCGAGCACCGTTGTGACCACGCGGTCGCCGGGGCGCACCACGCCATTGATGACGGTGTTGAGCGCCGTGGTGGAGTTGGGCGTAAAACAAACATGGTCAGCACGCGGGCAGCCCAGCAAGCGCGCAAGCTTGGCGCGACAGCCGTGGATGGCACGCGCCGCGTCGAGGGCACCCGACGTGGCGCCGCGCCCGGCATTGCCGAGCGAGCACATCGCCTGCGTCACGGCATCGATGACCGCCTGCGGCTTGTGCATGGTCGTCGCCGCGTTATCCAGGTAGATCATCGCACGACCTCCCACATATCAATCACGGTATAGCCCTCGGTGGGAACGCCCGCCGCGGCAAGTTCGCTGCGCAGCAGCTCCTCATCGGCAGGCAACGCCTTCCACGCCAGACCGCAGCCGGCAGCGACCTCCCCGGGCACGGGAATCGTTCGCCCGGGAAGGCCGCGCTCGATGCACAGGGACTCGCAACCCATGGCGGCCGCCGTGGTGGGAAACGTGATGACAAGCGCCGGGCGCTTCTCCCTCATGGCAACTCCAACCAATACGCTACGGGCGCACGACGCGCACGGCCTGCTCCATCTTCTCCACGATCACATACATGTTGGTGACCTCGCCCACCGCAAGCTGGTCTTTAATGCCATAGTGGTCGAGACAGGTACCGCAGGTGAGAATCTCGACACCCTGCTCGGCCAGGCCCTTCAGGTCGTCGAGCACTGGAGATCCCTCGACGGTCAGCTTGGCACCGCCGTTGTAGAACAGCATAGTCGCGGGCAGCTCCTCCTGCTGCGTCACGGCAAAGATGAAGGCCTTCATGAGCTTGTGGCCCAGCACGTCGTCGCCACGGCCCATGCAGTCGGTGTAGACGGAAATGACGAGCTTGCCCTTGCCGGCGCTGGCGTCGCAGAAAGCGGCACCGTCCTGCTCGGGGTCCGCAACGGCCACGGCACCGGCGGTCGCGACACTCACGTGCCACTCGGCGTTCGAGATCTTCTCGACCGAAGCCGTGCAGCCCTTCTCCTGCGCCATCTTGGAGATGTTCTTGACGGCGGTCTCGTTGTCGACCGAGGTCACCACGGCACCCTCGCCATCAAGCTGTTTGAGTGCCTTAAGCGTCTTGACGACGGGCAGCGGGCAGGCATCGCCCATGGCATTGACTTCAATCTTGATAGACATAGCTACATCCTTTCAAAAGGGACCGCCCAGAACAGTAGGCGGTCGCATAAACGGTTTTCTTTAATGCACAACGCGAACAGCAGGACCGCTCGGCATCGCCTCGCACACGCGCCCGATAACGGCGGCGATGCACCCCTCGGCATCCAGGCGACGCGCAAGCTCATCCACATCCGCCGCGGGCGCCGCGATAAGCAGGCCACCAGACGTCTGCGGATCGTACAGCGCGTCGAGCATGCCCGGCTCCAGGTCCTCGTCGGCAGCCACACGCGGGCCAAAAAAGTCCTGGTTGCGGTAGGAGCCCGCTGGGATAATGCCCAGACGTGCCATGTCGAGCACCTGATCAAAGAGCGGCACCGCCCCCGACGCAAGCTCAACCTGCACGCCCGAGCCCTCGGCCATCTCGCACGCGTGCCCGATCAGGCCAAAGCCCGTGACATCGGTGCAGCCGTGAAGCTCAAGTCCCTCGGCCAGACGAATCGGCGCCTCGTTGAGGGTGCGCATCGAGTCAAACATGGCTGCGGCCTCGTCCTGCTCGATGAGCTCGCCCTTAATGGCCGTGGTGATGATGCCAGAGCCGATCGCCTTGGTCAGCAACAGGACATCGCCAGCGCGCGCGCCGCTGTTGGCGAGCATGCGGTCGAGCGAGACAAAGCCGCTCACGGACAGGCCGTACTTGGGCTCGTCGTCGTTGATGGTATGGCCGCCCGCGATAGAGCAACCGGCCTCGACGCACTTATCGGCACCGCCTGCCAAAATCTTGCCGGCAACCTCAACGCCCAGGCAGCTCGGGATGCACAGCAAGTTCATGGCATGGCTCGGCCGCCCGCCCATGGCGTAGATGTCCGACAGCGAGTTGGCCGCGGCGATCTGGCCAAACAGGAACGGGTCGTCGACCATCGGCGGGAAGAAGTCGATGGACTGCACGAGCCCCAGGTTCTCCCCTACGCGGAAGACGCTCGCATCGTCGGAGGTATCGAACCCCACGAGCAGGTTGTCGTTATGCACATTGGGTAAGTCGCCCAGGACCTGGGCGAGGGCTCCAGGAGCCAACTTAGCGGCTCAACCGCTCGCGGCAGTCATAGACGTGAGCTTAATCTGATCGTCAGGCATCGATACCTCCCCTCATCGGTCAATCATTTTCTCTCAGTATACGCATGAATGCGAGCCCAAGGCGGATGCATTAATTGAGCGCCTGTGCGCGAATCGCCGCGCCGATGGCACCGGCAAAGCGAGCCTGGGGCGAGGTGGTCACCGGCGACCCCAGTAGCTCGCCCAACCGCTCCACAACGTAGGCGTTCTCGCACAGGCCTCCCGTCAGGTAGTACGGAGCACCCGCCGCCTGCCCGGCCATGGTCGCCACGCGCGAGACCACGCTGTCGATCACACCACGGGCGATGTTCTCGCGCGGCTCACCGCGACCGATCAGGCTGATGACCTCGCTTTCGGCAAACACCGTGCACATGCTGCTGATCTTGGTAGGCTCGCCGGAACGCGCCAGGTCGGCCATCTGCTGCTGGGAAATGCCCAGGCGGTCGGCCATGATCTCCAAAAAGCGCCCCGTGCCGGCGGCGCACTTGTCGTTCATGGCAAACTTGGCCACGCGGCCACTTTTAAGCTGAATGACCTTGGTATCCTGGCCGCCCACATCGATCACGGTGCCATGGTCACCAAACAGACGCACGGCACCGGTACCGTGGCAGGTGATCTCGGTCACGACCTTGTGCGCATAGGGCACGGCGACACGACCGTAGCCGGTCGCGATCACGCGCACGTCGTCGGCTGTCACGCCATAGCCGGCCGCTGCCAGTGCCTCGCGCAGCCGCTCGGAAGCATCGACCGAGGAGAACCCGGTTGGCTGCACGCACGTCCACGCCAATGAACCCTCCCCGTCGACCACAGCAGCCTTAGCCGCCGTAGACCCGATATCAATCCCGATCCCTATCATGGCTCTCTCCTAATCAGCAAGAAAATCAAACGATCAGACACTGCTGCAACAACGGCCCTCTGGCGTCTGAGGTGCCCGAGATTCCGAGCGACAAGCCCGACGAAGCGTACTCAAGGTACGCGAGGAGGGTTGGAGCCGGAAGGTCGGGTGCCTCAGACGTCAGAGGGTTTCGATAAAGGCGGCGATACGCGTCTCAATCTGGCCCATGTCACCGTTGCTGTAGTCGGTCTCGATCTTCATATACGGAATACCCGCACCCTCGACAGCCTCCTGCATGCGCGCACTCTCCACGTTAAAGGTGTGGCAGGCCTGCAGCACGCTCTCCACCACGCCATCGACATGATACTTCTCGCACATGGCCAGCGTGTTTTCCATACGACCGTCGTTGGGCGTCATGACCGAGCAGTTGATGTCAAGGTAGCGGTCGGCGATGGCGCGCAGGATATCGGGAGCCTCCGGGTCGATCATCATGGCGGCCGTGCGCTCGCCCGAGCAGTCGTCCATGCACGCGACCACACCGCCGTTGGACTCGATAGTACGGCCTATCTTGTTGATCACGCCTCCCACCGGGCAGCCGGTGATCAGAATGCGCTTGGCATCCGCCGCAACCGGGCGCTCGCCGGCCTCGTAGGCCTCGCGCAGCTTGGCGACCTTTTGCTCCAGCTGCTCCGTATAGGCCACGATATCAAAGCTGAACGTACCGGCAAACATGGTGCTCATCAGGTCGACGCCGCTCATGGCCGCCGGCTGGTTGGCCTGCAACGCAAACATCTCGAGCTGGGCGGCACGCAGGCGGTTGCGACGACGCACGGCGGCGCGCAGGTCATCGTCGGTGATCGTGATGCCGTAGAAGTTCTCGAGCTCCTCCTTGAGCAGGCGGCACTCCTCGTACCAGCCCTCACGTTCATAAGCGCGATCGCGGCCCTGCGGAAGATGCAGGATGTGCGTGCGCTTGAGCTCGTTGAGCAACTCGTACATTTTCTTTTTGCCGTCGCAGGTGGTCTCGCCGATGATCATGTCGCTAAAGTGCGTAAACGGGCACTTTTGCGAGTAGGCAAAGCCGTACGTCGATTTGATGAGCGGACACAGATTTGCCGGCAGCACCTTCTCGGCCTCGGGAATCACCTCATCGGACGTACCGCACAGAGCCACGCTCGCAGCCCCCGCGGCATCGATAATCTCGAGCGGCGTATAGCTGCACAAAAAGCCGACCAGACGATTACCCGCCTGTTTATAATCCTTGACGCGAATGAACGCCGCCTTGCGTTGCTCGTTGAACTCCTCAAACGTGCTGGGCAACGACTGCTCAATATTTTCCGACATATAACTCCTAAACCTTTTAACCAACCAAGGAAACGGCTTTCCCAGGTGCCCGAGGTTGCCGTGAAAGAGGCGCGCCGCGTACTTTGGCACGCAAGCGACGGTTTGAACGGCAAGATCGGGTGCCTAGGGAAGCCGCCGGGACGGATAGCCCTAAATGGTTTCCAAGAAAGCCTCAATTCTGGTTTGCAGTTGGCCTGCATCCTCGCCGGCGTAGTCGGTCGTGATGTGCATAAACGGAATGCCGGCTTCCTCGGCGGCCTTCTCCACGGCAAACGACTCCATCTCGTAGAGCGTGCAGAACTGCAGGGCCACGTCGACAATGCCGTCGGCATGCAGGTCCTTGGCCATCTGGACAATGTCCTTCATACGCTGGTCGTTGGGCGTAAAGACGGCGCAGTTGATCTTAAAGTAGCGCTCGGCGATAGCGTCGAGCATCTCGTCGACTGTCTCGCCGGTCTCGTCGACCAGGTCCTTGTAATAGCGCGAACCCGTGCAGGACTCCTCGCCCACCACGATGCCGCCGGCCTTCTCGATGAGGTTGAACAGCTTCCAGTTGGGCACGGCCATGGGCGTGCCGGTGTACAGGATGCGCTTGGTCCCCTTGGGCGCCACGCCCTCACCAGCCTCGACACGCTGCTCGCACTCAGCCGCCATATCGTTGATGGCTCCGGTCAGACGTGGCGTGTCATCCATAAAGGCGGCCTGAACGGTCAACAGGCTGTCAAGACCGCTGATGGGCGCAGGGTCGGCAGCGCGCGTGGCAGCGAGGCGCTGCAGGGCGCGACGCTTCTCATTGACGGCGTGGATGGCGGCCTTCAGACGCTCAGGCGTAATCGTGACGCCGCACTCTTCCTCGATCTTGGCGGCGAGCTTCTTGACCTCGGCCTTCCAGGTCACGAGCGTCGACTCGTCGTGTACGTTGGGAATATCCATGACGTACATGTTCTTTTGCGTGGCAAAAAACTCGTAGGCTTTCTTCTTGCCATCGCAGGTGTTCTCGCCCACCACCAGGTCACTCGACTCAATGTAGGGGCAGACCTCACCCAGCTTAAATCCGGCAAAGCTCTTGATAAGCGGACAAGTGTTGCGCGGCAAGTGCTCCTCGACCTTGTCCGTTGCCCAATCGGCACCCGAGCACAGACCAACGGGAATGCCGTCACAGGCAAGCACGATCTCCTCGGGCACGTAGACGCAGAACGAGCCCACGATCTTGGTGGCCTCGCCAGCCTCCTTCTTGTCGAGCATCTCCTTAATGCGGCCGCTATGGATGTTGGTGGCCACAAAGTCCAGGTAGGACGTGGACTTGGGGCGATTGTTCTGCGTCAGGAACATGTCGCCGTACATCTGGCCCACGGCGCCCAGCAGCATGTCGTGGTCGGCAAGATTCATGCCGAGGCTCTCCCACATCGGATGGAAATCAAATTCTTCAGCCATAACGGTTCCCCTCTCGAACCAAAAACGGATAACAGCGGTATCGATGCACGACGGACGGCGATTGCCCGGCCGTGCTCAAACCCGGAATTTTAGGGAACCTGCTTTGCGGTCGATTATTTAGTTGTGCGTCGTCTCTCCCGGAGCCGTGAACATACCTGCTCATATGCGACTCCGAGCCATATACAGGGCGCGCGCGGCAACGCGGCGAATGTATGTCGTCTGCGGCATGTGCGCACCCTCCTTAACAAGTTGAAGTCAACTATATCAACGGTCATCGACCATGCGAATACCGTTGACATTCGTACGACAGCATCGTGTGCCGTCGTTTAATAAATAATTATCTTGATTGATAAGAGTTTGTCATCCCTCATTCGGCAAACGGCGAGACAAAGACGCCAAGGCTTATATCCCCGACGGCATTATCCGGCGCTATCGACAGACCAAATGGATCCTACTGGCATCAAAATGCATGCGCAGCGTCTCGCCTGCTTGCGGCAGCTCGTCGACAGGTACGCTCACCTTGTTGACCTTCCACTGCAGGCGCGTCGGCGCATCGGCACGCGGCGCGTCCAGCAGCACCAGGCGCTCAAAACGCGAATCGCTCACTCGGGCCACGTGCAGGTCATAGCTGTTGCGACCCCGCTCGGCACGGTTGTCCACATGGAAGTAGCTCGCACGAATACCCAGGTACGCCACGTTATCGGGAACTTCACGGCCCACGTTGAAGGTCATGCCCCAGTCCAGGGCCTCAACTTCCTGAAGCCCGATCTTGCGCGCGCGGCTCGTATTCTTGCAGCCCGTCAGGCGCAGCGCAGCCAAGGTTTGCGGCCGGCGGACCACGTCCTCGACGGAGCCGATCTCCTCCACATGTCCGTTATGCATCACGCAAATGCGCTCGCACAGGCGGCATGCCTCATCAATATCGTGGCTCACGTAGAGCACGGTACGGTTACAGACGTCGAACAGGTCGAGCATGTTCTGCTCAAGCGCGCTCTTGAGATACGCGTCGAGCGCGCTCATGGGCTCATCGAACATAAAAATGCCCGGGTGTGCCGCCACCATGCGAGCAAGCGCCACACGCTGCTGCTGGCCGCCCGAGAGACGCGCGGGATAGCGGTCGGCAAAATCGGCCAGTCCAAAGATACCCAGGTAGCGCTCGGCAAGTTGCCTGCGCGCCGCGGCGTCGCCTGCACCCTCAACGCCGGCGCACACGTTATCGGCCACCGTCATATTAGGGAACAGCTGATAGTTTTGAAACATCAGGGCGCACTTGCGCTCCTGGGGCGACAGATTGATGCCCGCCACCGAGTCAAAGAAGGTTACGCCGTTGACGACGATCTTGCCCTCGTCGGGCGTCTCCACGCCGGCAATACAGCGCAAGGTGCAGCTCTTGCCGCATCCGGAGGCGCCGAGCAGCGCCACACGCTCCTCGCCGGCATCGAGCTGCATGTCGAGCATAAACCCGGGATAGCGCTTTTTGATATCCAGGACAAGCGACATGGTCTATCGACCTCCCTTCGAGACGGCGTCATCGCGCATGAGCTCGGCCAGCGCCTCGCGATCGATACGCAGCGCATCGCCGCCCACTGGGTCGAGCGAATCGATCTGGCTACCCAGCTGCTTGGCCTGTTTGCGCTCTGCACGGGAGAGACCACGCTCGCGATACTTTTGCGAATGCGCCGTGTACATGTTGATGAACAGGATGACCAGGAAACTAAACACGATCACGACGACGACCCAAAAGAGGGCCACCGAGGTGTTGCCGCCCATCCACTCAAAGTAGATGGCGATAGGGATGGTCTGGGTAATGCCGGCGTAGTTGCCCGCAAAGAACAGGGTGCAGCCAAACTCGCCCATGGCACGCGCGAAGGCAAGCACCGCGCCGGCGGCAATCGAGGGCCAGCCAAGCGGCATCATAAGCTTGGTAAAGATGCGACGCTCGGACCATCCCAGGGTTCGCGCGGCATCGAGCATCTGCGTGTCAAGGCTCTCAAAGGCACCGAGCGCCGTACGGTAGACCAGGGGAAACGACACCACCACGGCAGATATCACCGCCGCAGGCCACGTAAAGACGATCGAGACGCCGTGCGCGATGAGCCACTGGCCCACCCCGGTCGAGCGGCCAAATAGCATGAGGAGCAGAAAGCCGCAGACCGTGGGCGGCAGCACCATAGGAATCGTAAAGACCGAGTCGAGCAGGCCCTTGATGCGACTCGAGGTACCCATAGTCTTCCACGCGGCGAACAGGCCCAGCGCAAAGGAAATCAGCAGGGCAAGGCCGCTCGTTTTTATGGACACCCAAAGCGGGCGATAGTCGATGTCGCCCAAAAAGGAGGCCAGAGAGGTCAAGGGACCCTGCTCATCCCGCAACACGACAGACGATGCTTCTACCATTTGAGCGCTATCAAGCCAGCGCGCGCCGCCCTTGGCATCACCCGAGGCCGATGCAATCACCACATAGCGGTCCCCATCCGCACCGTGCTCGTCAAAGCCATAGGTATACCCGCCGGCATCAAACGTTGTTTCCGCCGTAACATACCAAGGAAGATCAACGTCCCCTAGCTGCGCACCTCCCATGGAGTTTGCGCTGTCGAGCTCACAGACGAGGGCCTTGAGACCCGATACACACTCGTTGTCCTGCGGATCCAATCCATACTTCTCGGCCGCCTTGGGCGATATCCACACCACAACGCGATCGGCAGCAGGCGCCACTACAAGGTCCACGTCCTCGTCAACGGGAAACCGGTAGCCCTCAGGCTGGCCCTCCATAGCACGAGCGGTCCCCTTGGCCAACCGCTCAAAACCCTCGATCCCATAGGAAAGCCCATGAGCGGTCGCAGCAACCTGGGCCCCGTCCTCAGCGACCCCAGCAAACGCAAATCCCGGCACCCAGCAAAGCGCGAAGGTCAAAGCACAGGCGACAAGCATGCGGAATCTATTAAGCACGAAAAGCTCCAAGCGAATACAAGGACGGAGTGAAACACAAAACGATGGAATTATCGCGCCAAGCCGCACTACGCGGAAAGCTCAAAGCCGTACTTAGCCCATATCTTCTGAGCCTTCTTGCTGGACAGGCAGAAGTCGATAAACGCCTTGGCCTCGTCGGCATGTTCGGAGCCATCGGCGACAGCGCCCGGATACACGATGGGCTTATGCGAGTCCTCGGGACACACAAAGGCCTCCTCGATGCCGTCGTAGCGGAAGATGTCGGAGCTATAGACAAAGCCAGCCACGCAGTCGCCCGTAGAGACGTAAGACGCAGCAGTGCCGACCTTGTCGGCCAGGGCCACCTTGTCGGCGATCTCGGAGGCGTACTCGCCGTCGTCGCCCTCGGTGCCGGTGTAGAGGCCCACGGAGGCCAGGGCCTGGTTGGCGTACTTGCCGGCGGGGACGGTCTTGGCGTCGCCGATGGCGATCTTGCCGTCCAGATTCGCGACGTCGGCGATGGCCTCGATCTTGGTGTCGGAACCCTCAGCACGAATGATTACAAGGTCGTTGACGAACATATCCTCACGTGTGCCGGCATCGACGAGCTCGGCGGCCTCGGCGTCGTCCATGGTGCCCTTGGAAGCCGTGATGAGCACGTCGACCGTGGCACCGGCACGCATCTGCTCGACAAGGTCGCCGGACGCCTTAAACTGCGTGTCGGCAAAGGTGGTACCGGTCTGGTCGGTGTAGAGCTCCTGAACCTCGGGCAGAGCCTTCTCGAGTGAGTTGGCGGCAAAGACCTGCAGCTCGACAGCCTTCTTGGACGAAATCTTGGCGGAGCCGGCATCGGAACCGGTCGACTCAGGCTCCTTGTTGCCGGAGCAGCCGGCAAGCCCAAGACCGGCAGCGGCGACAGCAGAAAGCGAGACGAATCCGCGGCGAGAAACCATATCGAACATGTTCAACCCTTTCGAACGATACACCCGGGCACATCTCCGCAGGCTTTATTCTGTAATTAGATTATACTTCGGAGCGAATAATGATTCTGAGAAATTAGTCTCGTCTGAGAATATAGTTTCAGGCATGCCTACAGAATGCCGTCCCCTTGGGCGCAAATAAATAGGCGGAGCAGCCGTTCAGGTCGCCCCGCCGCAGGTAAACCGCTTAGTTGGTATGTCCGCCGCCCGCTGTCATTTGGGCTGCATGCTCCAGCTGGTCCGCTATGGCCTCCCAGCTTTCGCGGGCGGCCTTCGTAGAACCGGGAAAGTTTACGACAAGTGTATGACCTCGTTGCATGCAAATAGCGCGCGAGAGCATAGCGCGGTGCGTCTTGGTCATGGAGTACGCACGGATCGCCTCTGCAATACCCGGCACATCGCGGTCGCAGACGGCACGCGTCGCCTCGGGCGTCACATCGCGCATCGAAAGCCCCGTGCCGCCGCAGGTGAGCACGACATTGGCGTGGCACTCATCGGCGGCTTCCACAATGGCATCACCGATCTCGCTGACGTCGTCGCGCACAACCACATGTGAGGCGACCGTCCAGCCCTGCGCCTCGATAAGTTCCTCGAGTGCGGCTCCGGCCTCATCCTGGGCAAGATCGCGCGTGTCCGAACACGTCACGATCGATATCTTCAGCTCCATAGCATTCCTCCTACAACACGGCATCCTCAGGCAGATCGACACGCACGACGCCCACGACGTCGCCCGGCTTGAGCTCACACGGCCCTTCGTCAATACGCAGCAGACAGTTGGCCCGCTGCATCGTGCCGAGCAGCGCCGAATTCTGCGTCTTGGCCTCGGTCACCAACAGCTCACCGGTCTCGGGGTCGCGCAAAACCGTGGCGCGATCGAAGAAGCGTCGGTCCTGGCGCTTCTTTACGCCGTGCGTCAATATCGCCTGCTGCACGGGACGCGTACCCTCGGCAAAGCCGCGCATCTTGCGGATCGCGGGGCGGGCGAGCATCTCAAAGCCCACATACGCCGCCGCGGGATTGCCCGAAAGCCCCAAATACGGCTTGCCCCCAAGCAGGCCAAACGTGATGGCTTTGCCGGGACGCATCGAGATGCGGTCGAAGAGCACCTCGCCCTCGCGCTTGACCAGCGCCGTCACGTAGTCGTAATCGCCCGCAGAGGCACCGCCGCTCGTAATGACAAAATCGCACTCCTGCACGGCGCGATGCACGAGCTCGGCGATTGCCTGCTCATCATCGGGAGCGATGCCAAAGAACACCGGCTCGGCGCCGGCATCGAGTGCCTCGGCCATCAACGCCGACGAGTTGGAGTCGCGAATCTGCCCGCGCGCCGGCAGCTCACCCGGCGCGACCAGCTCCGTGCCCAGCGAGATAATGCCCACACGCGGCGCGGCATGCACCTTCACGCTCGCGTAACCGGCGCTTGCCAGCAGGCCAGCGCCGGCCGGGGCCACAACCTCGCCGGCGTGCATCACAACATCGCCGGCATGGGCCTCCTCGGCGGCAGAGCGAACGTTCTCCCCTACCTTGGCAGGCGCCGAGAAGCTCACGTGCGAGCCCTCGTTGCCGTCGCCGTCAAGCACCTCGACGATCTCGTATTTCACCACGGCATCGGCACCTTCGGGTACCGGCGCGCCCGTCATGATGCGGACCGTCTCGCCCGCGCCGATTGTGCCCTCAAACACATGGCCCGCGGCCTCGTGTCCGATAACGTCGAGCGTCACCGGTGCCTCGCCAGATGCCTGCGCCAAGTCCGCCGAGCGCGCGGCATATCCGTCCATAGCGCTGTTGGCAAACGGCGAAATGTCGATATCGGCCACCGCGTCCTCTGCCAAGGGAAGACCGGCGGCCTGCCACACGGGAATCTCGACAACTTCGGTGCGATTCACGTGCGACAAGACGATCGCCTGTGCGTCCTCCAACGGAATGAGTTTCTCAGCCATATGCACCTCTTAATGCCACGGCGCACAACAGGAGCGCCGATTCTTTATGCTTGTCTCAGTATAATCCCCCGACGCACGACCGCGACTCGGCCTGTACCCGCAAATACACCTGTCGGTTGCAAGCCGCGAAACAGAATGGAAACCAACCCACCGGCTCGTCGCGTTTACCGCGTTTTATAATGCTCGTGTTGCAACCCAAAAGAGGAACGTATGACTTTTACCGACAAACCCGAAAGCGCAAACGAAGCGCAGGATCATTCTCAGTCGCTCGACGATGGCGGTTTTTTCTCCCTGAACGACGTCATCATGGCCGGCAGGCATCAGCTCACCCGCTCCGAGCATCTCTTGGCCGCCGACACGCGCCGCAACGCCCGCAACCTACTCGCGAGCGCCAAGTTGCTCGCACTCGTCGCCATCGTCTCGCTCGCCATGGGCGTTGCCGCCTGGGCGTTTTTGACCTCGCTGAATATCGCGACCGACTATCGCGAGCACCATGCATGGGTCTACGCCTTGCTTCCCGTTGTGGGCATTGCCACCGCATGGGTGTACAAAAATCACGGCCTTGCTGCCAAACGAGGCAACAACCTGGTCATCGACTCCGCTCTGGGCACACGCCTCATCCATATGCGCATGGCCGTCCTCACCTTCATCTGCTCCACGCTCACGCACCTAACGGGCGGATCGGCCGGTCGCGAGGGAGCCGCGGTGCAGATTGGCGGGACCATCGCCAGCAACATCTCGAGCCTCGCCCACCTCAAAAAGCATGACCACCACGACCTCATGCTCGCCGGCATCTCGTCGGCCTTTGGAGCCGTATTCGGTTCGCCCCTTGCCGGAGCTTTCTTTGGCATGGAGATGTGCTTTATCGGCAAGATCGACTACACCGCGGGCATCTACTGCCTGGTCGCCTCGTTTACCGGCTACTTTACATCACTCGCCCTGGGTACCGAGTACGAAGCAAATGTCATCGCCAGCGTCCCCGACATGACGCCGCGGACGGTTGCCATCGTTGTTATCAGCGCCATTATCTTCGGCCTGACGGCACGCCTCTTTGCCTGGTCGGTTCGAACAGTCAAGAACCTGTACGGTCGCTTTATCACCAATTACCTCATTCGCGCACTTATAGGCGCACTCGTGGTTTTGGCCGCCTATGCCCTCCTCGACGCCTGGGACTACGCCGGCCTTTCCACATGGCTTTCCGGCGCCGGATTTGCAGGCAACACCACCCTGGCGGACGCAGTCATCAAGTTGGTCGTCACAGCGCTTACCCTGGGCGCGGGCTTCCAAGGCGGCGAGGTCACGCCCCTGTTTGGCATCGGTGCGGCACTCGGTGGCTGGATCGGTTGCCTTACCGGGCTCGACCCCAGTTTTCTGGCGGCTCTCGGCATGCTCGGCGTGTTCTGCGCCGGCCTCAACGTGCCCATCACCACCTGCATGATGGCCATCGACCTGTTCCACGGCACGGCCGCCGGGTTCTTTGTCATCGTGGCCTTTATCAGCTACCTAACCGGCGGACACCGCGGCGTGTACCCCGCCCAGCGCATCATCTCACCCAAGCGCCGTTCGCTTATTGTGGATGAGGGCGGTACGGTAGCGGATGCTATCGAGCGCCACAACGACCTGATAGAGTAGATGCAATAATCGCCGTGCAGCCACAATCGGGGGCAATTCGACCTGAGCGCGACCGCACTGTCATGTCACACGCCGGGAGTCGCCCCATGCACGCAACTGATTTTGGTCGCACGCTCATCATCGCCAACCCAGCCGCCCAGTCAGGTGCGGCACGCGAAGTTGCCGAGCGCCTACAACGCTTTTTGGACATGACTGCACGCGCATCCCAGTTTGACCTGGTGTTGACCGAGCGTATGGGACACGCCAAGGAGCTGGCCGCACAGGCTCAGGGCTATCGCACCGTTATCGCACTCGGCGGCGACGGCGTGATTCACGAGGTCGTAAACGGGCTTATGACGCAAAAGGAGGACGCCCGCCCCGCCCTTGCCGTCCTGCCCGTGGGCTCCGGCAACGATTTTGCCCAGACGCTCGGCATCGACGATTTCTCCGGCAAGGATTTTGGCGCGCTGCTCACCTGCGAGCTGCAGCGTCAGGACATCGGGCGCATTCGCTCGTGGAGCCCTGCGAGCGGCAGCGGCGAGGCTACCGTCGAGTACTACGACCAGACGCTCTCGGTCGGCATCGACGCTGCCATCGGCCTTGGCACCACCGAGCTGCGCAAAAAGACCGGCTTGACGGGCGCGCCGCTCTACACCCTCTCGGGACTTGAGCAGTTTGGCCTACGCTATCGCAACTATCCTATGACAGTCAGCTTTGACAGCGCGCCCACCGAGCGCGTGAGGGCAATCATCATGGCGATTCAGCTGGGGCCCACGTATGGCTCGGGTTATCGTATCTGCCCCGATGCCGATCCCTGCGATGGCATACTCGACGTCTGCTACGCCTGCGGTCCCGTCCCTCGCGCGGTTGCCCTGCCAATGTTCCTTTCGGCCAAGGACGGCCACCATACCAAGTTGCCACCGATTCGCATGCGCCGCTGCCGCCATGCCGAGCTCACCTTTGAAGAGCCCGACTACCCCATCCAGGCCGACGGCGAGCCCGTTGTCGCCTCGCGCATCGAGGTCGACATCCTCGCCGGCACCCTCCAAGTCTGGCACCCCACCCGATAACCACCCCTAAGTTGCGGTGAAATAGGGACTGTTTATACAGCTAAAGCCGCAAAACAGTCCCTATTTCACCGCAACTTATTGAGAAGATCATTCCTCCCTGCCCGGCTTGCGACGGTTGGCCTTTTTAATCGCGTTGAAGTGCTTGTCATTGAGTCTGCGCTGGCGAGAGCGCAGAGGCACCTTAGTCTTTACGCGTCGGCGCGGTGGACGCCCGCGGCGCTCCAGCTCAGCGCGCAGCTTACACAGGCAGCTCGCGCGATTCTGAAACTGACTACGGCTCTCGCGCGCCGTCACAACAATCCCCGTGGGCCCATGCTTCATACGCACCGCCGAGTCCGTCGTGTTCACGCCCTGCCCGCCCGGACCCGTCGCGCGAAACACCTGCACCTCGCAATCGCGCGCCAACTCCTCGGCCGACATCTCGGCATAGCGCGCATACTCGCGCCATCCCATCTTGTTCTCATCCATATCAACACCTCCCCTCATACAAAAAATGTGACAAAGGGACAGTCCCTTTGTCACATCGCATACCAATCGCTTGTGTTGCGCGCTTAGGCGAAGGTGATCTCGCCGGTCTCGCAGTCCATATCGGCGATACGGGCCAGGCTCTCGACGCGGAAGCCGCGCTCGCGGAGCTTATCGCCGCCGCCCTGGAAGCCCTTCTCCACCGCGATGCCAATACCGGACACCTCGGCACCCGCAGCCTCGCAGATCTTGATAAGACCCTCGAGCGCGCAGCCGTTGGCCAAGAAGTCGTCGATGATCAGGACCTTGTCGCCCTCGGACAGGAAACGCTTGCCAACGATGACCGGGTACTCCTTTTGCTTGGTAAAGGAGTAGATGGTCGTGGCATACTGCTCGCCGTCGAGGTTGATGGACTGTGCCTTCTTGGCAAAGACCACCGGCACGCCGCCAAAATGCTGAGCCGCGATGCAAGCCATACCAATGCCAGAAGCCTCGATCGTCAGGATCTTGTTAATCTCGACATCCTTGAACAGACGGGCCCACTCGGCGCCCATGTGGTCGAACAGCTCAACGTCGCATTGGTGGTTGAGGAAGGCATCAACCTTAAGGACGTTACCGGCCTTTACGATGCCGTCATGGCGAATACGATCCTCAAGCTCCTGCATGGCGCAACCCCTTCTCGCGGCAACGATACCGCGCGATTAATAAACGTTGTTCGATAGTCTACCACGGACCGACCCCCGCCCGTCCCACAAGCCGCATCGCACCACAAACCAGTTTTTTTGAGACGGCGCGAATACGTGGCAGGCAGCCTCCCAACACGCTAATGGCGGGCGCGCATCCTCACCAAACGAACCATCGAGAGGACAAAGCCCACGGCTGCCACGGCCATCAACACATAGAACACCGAACGAAAACCAAACAGGAACACATCCGGACGGCCTGCAACAAAACTGGTCACGGCCTCGCCCATCGCCACGCTCATCTGCCCATACAGGATATTCGACGCCACTGTAATGCCCACTGCCATACCCGCATAGCGCGCCAGGCTACCCAGGCTGCCAGCAAAACCGAGCGCCTCGCGCGGGGCCGAACCCATATACAGGGAGTTGTTAGGGCTTTGGAAAATCGACGTACCGAGCGACATAAATGCGACGCAGCACACGATCACAAGGATGGAGGAATGCTCGTTGAGCGTGCTCACCGCAAAGAGGCCGCACACGTACACACCCAGGCCCACCGCCGTGGGGCCCTCGCAGCCAACGCGGTCCGAAACCGTACCCGAAAGCGGGCCGATAAAGGCATTCACCATCGGCAGCGCCAAAAAGAGTAGTCCAGAGATGTCGGAACCAAAGCCGTGAGCGTCCTGAAAATAGAACGGCAGGATAAACTCGGATGCGCCAATACCAACGAACACGATGAGCATGCAAGCAAGGTTGATGGTGAAGGCCGAATTTGCAAAGCAGCGACGAGCAGCCTCAATCAGGGACATGGGGCGCTCGCCGGCCTCCGGCTTAACATGCGGTAGTGTATAGAGTCCCACGATAAACGAGATGACGCCAATGGGCAGGTTGATGAGGAAGATGCTCTCCCAGGGAAAGCTTGCCACCAGCATGCCGCCCAGCACGGGGCCGCACATCATGCCGAGGGCCACGAAGGTCGCGAGAATACCCATGGCACGACCGCGCTCGCGCGCCGGAAACGACTCGGTGATGATACCCATGTTGTTAGCCATGGCCGCCGCGCAACCGACGCCCTGAACGATGCGTGCCAGGATAAGAACCTCGAGCGAGGCCGAAAGGCCGCACAGCAGCGAACCGACCGAAAAGACGATGACGCCCAGCTGGAACACATTCACCTTGCCGCGCACGTCGCCCAGACGGCCAAACGGCAACATAGCCACGCATGTCGCAAGCAGATACACCGAGCTCACCAGCTGAATGCGATCGAGGCCCACGCCCAGCTCCTTTTGCATCACGGGCAGCGCCACGGTCACGACGGTCGAATCCAGACACACCATAAACGTCATGATGAGAACGGTAAACAAGATTGCCCATTTGTTCTTGCCGTGGGTGTCGCCCTCAAGGGCAATGCGCTCGCGGCGCAGCTGCTCTGCAGTTTTCTCCATATCCATCCTTTCGAGTGGTGCAACGCAAAAACGGGGCCCCAATCGCCTGCGAACAGTCGCGATTGGGGTCCCGCCTACGGAATCGGAACGAAAGGTCACCGAAGCTTTCTGCCAGCATCGGCACCTTGAACGGAGCTAGCCTAGCACTGCTCGAGCGCCTGCTCAAGGTCGGCAATCAGATCGGCCGTGTCCTCGAGGCCGCACGACAGGCGCACCATGTCGGCGGAGATGCCGCAGGCGATGAGCTCCTCATCGTTCATCTGGCGATGCGTAGCGTTAGCGGGATGCAGGCAGCAAGTGCGGGCGTCGGCCACATGCGTGGCGATCTGGGCGAGCTTGAGGCTCTTCATAAAGGTCTCGGCCGCCGCGCGACCACCGTTAAAGCCAAAGCTCACAACGCCGCAAGTACCGTTGGGCATGTACTTCTGAGCCAGGTCATAGTACTTATCGCCCTCCAGGCCCGGATAGCTCACGAAGCGCACCTTGGGATGGCTCTGCAGGAACTTGGCAACGGCCAAGCCGTTCTCGCAATGACGCGGCATGCGCACATGCAGGCTCTCGAGCGAGCTGTTCAAGAAGAATGCCGCCTGCGGGTTCTGCATGGGGCCGAGGTCGCGCATGAGCTGCGCGGTGGCCTTGGTAATAAAGGCGCCCTCACGGCCGAACTTCTCGGCATAGGTCACGCCGTGGTAGCTCTCGTCAGGCGTGGTGAGACCCGGGAACTTGTCTGCATGGGCCATCCAGTCAAACTGGCCGTGGTCGACGATCACGCCGCCCAGGTAGGCGGCATGTCCATCCATGTACTTGGTGGTGGAGTGCGTAACGATGTCGGCACCCCACTCAAAGGGACGGCACATCACAGGCGTCGGGAAGGTGTTGTCGACCATCAGCGGCACACCGTGGTCATGCGCGGCCTTGGCAAAGCGCTCAATATCGAGCACGGCAAGGGCGGGGTTGGCAATCGTCTCGCCAAAGACAAGCTTGGTATTGGGCTCAAAGGCTGCCTCGAGCTCCTCATCGGTGCAGTCGGGGGCAACGAACGTGCAAGTCACGCCCATGCGGCCCATGGTATGGGCAAGCAGGTTGTAGGTACCGCCGTAGATAGCAGAGCTCGCGACCACGTGATCACCGGCACCGGCCACGTTAAAGATCGCGAGAAAGTTCGCGGCCATGCCCGAACTCGTGAGCATCGCAGCGGTGCCGCCCTCCATCTCGCAGATCTTGGCGGCAACCAGATCACACGTGGGATTCTGCAGACGGCTGTAGAAGTAGCCCGACTCCTCCAGGTCAAACAGCTTGCCCATGTGCTCGGACGTGTCGTATTTCCACGTGGTGGACTGGTAGATGGGCACCTGGCGCGGCTCCGCATCTCCCGGGTGATAGCCGCCCTGAACACATGTAGTACCGATGGTCTGCTCGCTCATATCCAACTCCCTTACTTGGGTTTTGTTTTTATTCGGTTCACGATACCGCTACCCCGCACCCCTCTCAACCCATCCCTAAAGTAGGTTATGTGACAAAAGGATCAGGGGCATTCGTCTCAGCCTTAGGCATTTATTCGATAGATAAAAATGAGACATGTATGAGGCTTTCGACGATTACATGCAGCGGCAAGGGTACCATAGGCGGGTACACCGTGAACAAGGAGGCAACGATGAAGCAAATCGATACAGCCCAGCTCGACATCACCGCCTGCCAGGCCCAGGCTGCCGAGTACCACGCCCGCGGCTTTAACTGCGCGCAGGCCGTCGCCTGCACGCTCGCGCCCGCCGTCGGGCTCGACCCCCAGGTCGCCTTTACCCTCACCGAGGGCTTTGGCGCCGGCATGGGCGGCATGACCGAAACCTGCGGCGCCATCTCGGGCGCCGTGGCCATCATGGGCTTTGTGATGAGCGACGGCATGGAAAACCCCAAGACCAAGGGCCAGACCTACAAGCTGTCGCGCGAAATCGCCAAGCGTTTTGGCGAGAAGAACACGACGACCGTCTGCGGCACGCTCAAGGGCATCGGATCGGACAAGGGTCCGCTCCGCAGCTGCCCCGGTTGCATCGACGATGCTGTCGAGATTGCCTGCGATGTGCTAAAGCAGCTCGCCGAGTAAACGGCAGCAACATAAAACGACAGCCGGCGCGCTTGGGATTCATCCAAATGCACGCCGGCCGTCGTCGTTAGAACTCAGCAAACTCGGGAGCGCTGACCTCAATCTCCTCGCGCCCCGCCATAAGCTCGCGCATCTTAGCGCAAAACGGCTCTTGCTCCCCCGCCTTAAACACCAAATGAAGTGTCACAGCATCCGCGTAATCGGTATCCGAAACCTTGGCACCCGAATCCTGCGCCAAGCGAAGCACCTGCTCATACTGTGGATAGGCCACATGCACATCAACCGGCACGACGCTCGTCATCTCGACGATCTGCCCGGCCTCCTGAGCCACGGCCACCGCCGCCTGCGTCGCCGCGGTATAGGCGCGCACCAAACCACCAGGCCCCAACAGCGTGCCACCAAAATAGCGCGTTACTACGCAGCAAACATTTTTGAGCCCCGCACCGCGCAGCACCTCGAGCGTCGGCATACCACTCGTGCGGCTCGGTTCACCATCATCGCTCTGGCGCTCGCGTCCATCGACCAAAATCCACGCGGGAACATTGTGACGAGCGTCATAATGACGCTTGCGAACCATCTCGATAAAGGCATTCGCCTCATCCTCGGACTCAATATGGACCAGCTGGGCAATAAACCGGCTCTTGCGGTCCACAAACTCGCCCGAAGCCTCAATATTCGATTGCAGAGTAAAATAGCTGTCCAACAAAGCCCCTCAACAAACCAAAGCGCAGCAACAAACAGCCTCAATAATACGGCAAAGGCCAAACCAATAACCTCGGCAAAAGAACGGGGCCGCCGATGACTCCGTCAACGAAAGCGAGAACCCGTCAGCGCGAGCAAGGTGCCTTGAAAGGCGAGGACATTGACCTTATGGTCATGCCCGAAGGCTTGAAAGGCAGATTGCCGCGCTGACGGGTTCGCAGCGTCAACAAAGTTGCTAAGTGGGCCTATAAGCCGGGTTCTGTCGTGAACGGTCATTTATCTTGTCTGCACGTTACCGTGCAGCTCCACGCACGCTACCCGAACGCGGACCGGGCCGGCCCATAGCGTTCCTATTCGCGCTTGCTCCGGATGGGGCTTGCCAAGCCGCCGTGTTGCCACGACGCTGGTGGTCTCTTACACCACCGTTTCAGCTTTTCCCTTTACGCCTTGCGGCGCAGGTGGGAGTCTTCTTTTCTGCGGCGCTTTCCGTCGGATCACTCCGCCCGGCCGTTAGCCGGCATCCCGCCCTCTGGAGCCCGGACTTTCCTCACGCGTGCTGCAAGCAGCACATCGCGCGACCGTCTGGCCCACTCAGCAGTGCAAGAGTGTAGCACACCGTTGCCGCAGGCAACGGCACAACGCAAGCGTTCGACACGATAAACCAAGAACCACGTCATGCAGTACAATAGGGTTGTCGATGGGCAACGTCGTCAGTCGAGACGCGACCGCGCTCCGCACCCCTCCGTCTACTCGGTGTGTTCCCGCCTCCTCCCCGAGGCGGGATGTCGGCATTTTCATGCACCGACAACCCAATAGCAAACAGACAGCCCAGGTAGCATTGTGCACGGGTAGCATCGCGCACCTCAGCAGCAAATGCAAAAAGGGACCCGTCCATTGCGGACGGATCCCTTCAAACAAGTGATCGTCAAACCGATTTACTCGGCATCGGTCTCCTCGTCCTTCTTCTCGGAAGGCAGCGGGGTAACCTCGATCTCGACGCCCAGAGTCTCAGCAGCGGACTTCATGGACAGGGAGATACGACGACGGTCGAGGTCGATCTCCATGACCTTGACCTGAACCTTGTCGCCAACGTGGGTGACCTGAGAAGGCTGGTCCACGTGCTTGTTGGCCATCTCGGAGATGTGCACCAGGCCCTCGATGCCCTCGCCCAGGTCGACGAAAGCGCCGAACGGGACAAGCTTGGTCACCGTGCCCTCGACGATAGCGCCGACGGGGTACTTCTTGACCAGTGCGCGCCACGGATCCTCGGTGGTCTGCTTGAGACCCAGGGAGATGCGCTCGCGGTTGAGGTCGACGTCGAGAACCTCGACCTCGACCTCCTGGCCGACCTTGACAACCTCGGAAGGATGGTTGACGTGGTTCCAGGAGAGCTCGGAGATGTGGATGAGGCCGTCGATACCGCCGAGGTCGACGAAGGCGCCGAAGTCGACGATGGAGGAAACGGTGCCCTGGAGACGCATGCCAGACTTGAGCTTGGACAGGATCTCGGAACGCTCGGCCTTACGGGACTCCTCGAGCACGACGCGACGGGAGAGGACGACGTTGTTGCGGTTGCGGTCCATCTCGATGACGCGAGCCTCGATGCGGGTGCCCATGTAGGAGGTGAGGTCCTTGACGCGACGGAGGTCGACGAGGGAAGCGGGCAGGAAGCCACGCAGGCCGATGTCGAGGATCAGGCCGCCCTTGACAACCTCGATAACCTCGCCCTCGACGTTCTCGCCGGAGTTGAACTTCTCCTCGATGCGGTTCCAAGCACGCTCGTACTCGGCACGCTTCTTGGACAGGACCAGACGACCGTCCTTGTCCTCCTTCTGGAGAACGAGGGCCTCGATGGGATCACCGAGTGCAACGATGTCTGCAGGGTTAGCGTCCTTGCGGATGGACAGCTCGCGGACCGGGATAACGCCCTCGGACTTAAATCCGATGTCAACGAGCACCTCGTCATGCTCGATCTTAACGACAGTGCCGTTAACGAGATCGCCCTCATCAAAGTCGGTAATCGTACCGTCGATGAGGTTGTTCATCTCCTCCTCGTTGACATCGTCAAGAGAGAAAATGGACGAGTTCTGAATCTCACTCAAAGGTGGACCCCTTTCGAACTACGGGGCCCCGATTGCTAGGACCTACAGAAGGGTGCGACAAGCACACAACGTTTAGGAACACTCGGGAGCCGACAGATACTGATGTGACGCTTATGCAATCACGTCCGTATAGATTACGGGGAAATCACTTCGATTTCAAGCGTGAACTGCGATTTTTTACTCGTATGGAGACTTTTTCGCAATCTTATGAACACACGTCTCCACAACTTGACGATAACCAGCCAGGCATTTGGCTTTGGGGTAAAGTATCCGGAGCCAACGACTCTAGATCAAATTTACGAGAAAGGTGCCCGCGTGCTCAAAGCAGTCGTTTTCGATATGGACGAGACGCTTCTTAGCATCAACCTCAACGCATTCATCCTTCGCTATTTTAAGGATGTCTCGTCGATGCTCGCGGATATCGGGCGACGCAGCCGAGGCGGCACGATGGCACGCCTAGGCACAATTCTGGTCGATCTCAACGCCAATCGCCGCAGCAGCACGGACAATCGCACCAATCTTGAGTTCTACCAGAAAGAGGTTGAGCGCCGGTGTGGAATCTGCCTCTCCGACCCCCTCATCTACGAGGCGTCTACCTACTACGACCGCGAAGTCCTGCCACACAAGAACGATGACATGATCAATGCGAGAGCCATGCCAGGCGCACATGCCGCGCTCCAGGCCGTACAGGATGCAGGACTGCGCTGCGCGCTCTTTACCAACCCCAGCTTTCCGCAGGGGGCCATCGAATGCCGCATGGGCTGGGGCGAGCTGACAGACGCGCCCTTCGAGCTCGTAACGCACATGGGCAACGCCACGCGCTGCAAGCCCGATGCCACATATTATCTAGAGCAGCTGCAGGTCATGGGGCTCGAGCCACATGAGGTCCTCATGGTGGGCAACGACCCCAAGCGCGATTTCCCCAGCCCCGACTGCGGTATTCAAACCGCCTATGTGGGCCAAGGAAAGCCCGGCCGAGCCACCTGGCGTGGAACCATGGAAGACTTCGCCCGCGACTTCAACGCCGTAATCGAAGCCTTCTACGAACACCAAGTAGCCGACGAACTGAGCTAACGTTCAGACTTAATAGTCGTTGGGGACGTTCTTAAATGACTAGTCAAACAAGAACGTCCCCAACGACTAGTCATTTAAGAACGTCCCCAATGACTACCCCGATGTTTAGGCAAAGTCAGCGAAAACCCGCCAGAGCGAGCAAGGTGCCTTGAAACGAAGCGGCATTGATCTTTTGATCATGCCGCCGAAGTTGAAAGGCAGATTGCCGCTCTGGCGGGTTTGCAGCGTCGAGCCGTTACGCGGGTTGGTAAACCCGCGTAACTAACGAACTAGCACACTCGAGTCTTGCCGATCATGATGTTGAGGATCTCGACGTCGGTGTCCTTCATACCCACACGGCCCACGTAGCCCATGCTGGCAATCGTCTGCTCGACGGTATCCTGGATCAAACCCTCGCCGGCACGGAAGCCACGCCCCTGCATGGCCATGTCATGTCCCAGAATCGCCGCATCGACGGCAGCCGAAATCTTGGCGGCACAACTCGCCTTGGCGCCGTCGCACACGATGCCGCCCACGTTACCGAGCGTATTCGAGACCGTCGCGCCAATCTGCTCGCGCGTGCCACCGCACAGCCAGGTAATCGCAGCGCCGGCGCCGCACGCGGCGCAAATAGCACCGCAAAACGCCGAAAGCGCACCAATATAGCTCTTGATATGCACGGCGATAAGATCGGACAGCATCACGGCGCGTACCAGACGCTCGTGGTCGCAACGCAGGTACTCGGCATACTCCATGACGGGCAATGCGCAGGTAATGCCTTGATTGCCCGAGCCGCACACAATGGCGACCGGCAGCGCGCAACCGTTCATGCGGGCGTCGGACCCGGCGGCCGCACGGGCACGGGCACGGCAGGCGACGTCATCGGCACGAGCACCCAGCAGCGTACGACCCACCTCGGCGCCCCAAGCGTGCGCAAGGCCCTCGGCACTGATTGCGCCATTCAGCTCAATCTGACGCTCAACGGCAGCGCGGGCGCCCTCAATGTCACCGTCCTCGATAAAGTCGATGATGGAATCAATGGACATGGGCGTATCGGCGTTATCTGCCGCACGCTCGGCCACGACGCGCTCGGCGCAGGCGGCGCACTCCCCCGCTGACTTGCCGCACACCGGAATACCGTCGAGCGTATGGCACGTGACATTGGTGTGGTGGTCGGTAATCTCGATGACCGCGGTATGGCCCCCGGCCGTGGCAGTCACCTTGATGTAGAGGTTGGGCACGCCCTCGACAAGCGACACATCGCAGTAGCCGGCATCGGAGAGGAGCTCGGCCACGCGAGCACGGTCTTCGTCGTCAACGCTCTCGAGCACCTCGAGCGCGCTCTTGGCGTCGCCGCCCACGGCACCCAGCACGGCCGCCGCCTCAATACCGTGCATGCCGCCCGAGTTGGGCACGGTCACGCTCTTAACGTTCTTGATGATATTGCCCGAGCAGGCAACATCCATATGATCGGGTTCGCAACCGAGCGTCTGGCTCGCCAGCGCCGCTGCATAGGCAACGGCAATGGGCTCGGTGCAGCCGAGCGCACAGACAAGCTCGCGGTTCAAAACATCGCAAAACGAGGTATCACGAAGGGAATCGGCAGGCATAGGTATCTCCTACTTGTATAACGGGCTGGGCTCTCAAAAATAGCTAGCTCTTTTATTTGATAACAATGCATCAAAAACCGCAACCATGGTTCCGGCGGACGGCGCTCAAGCGCAAACTGGCGGAATTATTCATGAGAAGCTGGTCTTGTTGCATGCTAAAGCGTTTGACCAAAAAACGCCCGAGCGTTTACGCAAAAGTCGCGCTATCATGCAGTCGAACGCGGTAAACACCTTTAGCATTTGCGCCGCACAGACCAGAGAGGAACCATCCATGAAGATCGGTATCGGTAACGACCACGCCGCCGTCGAGCTCAAGAACATCATTTCCGAGCACCTGCAGGAGCGCGGCTGCGAGGTCGTGAACTTTGGCACCGACACCTCCGAGAGCTTTGACTACCCCATCGCCGGCTACAAGGTGGGTAAGGCCGTTGCCAACGGCGACGTCGACCTGGGCATCCTCATCTGCGGCACCGGCGTCGGGATTAGCCTGGCTGCCAACAAGGTCGAAGGTGTACGCGCCGTCGTGTGCTCCGAGCCCTTCAGTGCCAAGCTCTCCCGCATGCACAACAATACCAACGTGCTCGCCTTTGGCGCCCGAGTCGTAGGCTCCGAGCTCGCCAAGATGATTGTCGACGAATGGCTCGACGCCGAGTTTGAGGGCGGTCGTCACGAACGTCGCGTTAACCTCCTCAACGAGATCGACCACACGCGCGGCCTCAAAGTCGTCGACGAAGCCTAAACTACTCAGCGCCACAAGCTAACAGCAGGGGCCCGCTCGGAACACATGTCC
>CAJMMX010000017.1 GCA_905214615.1 uncultured bacterium
TTAAGTTTGCTGCTCTACAGTCCTGCGCAAGACGGAAAGCACATTAAGTGCTTTCCTTTGCGTGCGGAACTCGCGACAAACTTAACCCGCGCCCGCCGGCCCCGGAGACCCTCCCGGAGGGACCGAAAAATTTTTTCCGTTCTCCGCGGCGGGGTTTGTCTAAGGATCTTGCTGAAGCTCTGCCTTTGGCTCAAATGAAAACGGGGGACGCATCTGCATCCCCCGTTTTTGTTGCGGTTAGTCCAAGTCAATAAACTTGGTACTTATGACATGGCCGTCTTTGACGAGCATTCTGGCCATGGTGGGGCCTCGGGTGCCTCTGGGGTAGCTGGCGCTGCCCGGGTTGAGGACTAGGCAGCGGCCCACTTGGGCTTCTTTGGTTACGTGGGTGTGGCCGTTGATGGCTACGTCTACGGATCCCACCGGAAGGTCTTCGCGGTAATGGGCTACGGCGAATTTGAGGCCTTCGTAGGTAAAGAGCGCAAGACGGTCTACATCGGGGCCGTAGTCGCGGTAGTAATCGTTGTTGCCCAATACGGCCCGCACAGGGGCGATGGTGCACAGGTGCTCGTAGTCCATCTCTGACGTGAGGTCGCCGGCGTGGATGATCAGGTCTGCGCCCTCAAGCTCATCCAAGAGCGCAGGCGATAAATAGCCGTGGGTGTCCGAGATGATGTCGATACGCTTGGCGCTTGCACTGTTCATGGGATCCCTTCCGCAAAAAACGATTCGGCAGATACATACAAAAAAGGCCCCACGGCTCCGCAGACGATGGGTCTACAGGGCTGCGGGGCCAGTGTGCTAGAGACTCAGGGCCTTCTTGAGCGGCACGACGCGGCGGCGCGAAACCGGCACGCGTTCGTCGACGCCCGTAATGCCCAGCTGGATGGCGCCCGAGGGCACCGTCTCGACGTCCGTAACGCACGCCAAGTTGACGATATAGCGGCGGTGAACACGGAAGAAGCCAAAGTCGCAGAGCTTGGCCTCAAACTGCGCCAGCGAGGTCGTCGACAAAAAGCGATCATCGACGGTATAGATGCAGGAGTAATCGTCCTTGGCCATGATAAAGCGAATGTCGTCCACGGGAATGAGCACCTTGCGGCCGCCCTTTTCCACCGGGATACGCTCGATGGTCACCTTGCTGTCCGTAACCGGCTTGGCGCGTTGCATGACCTTCTCGATCGCGCGATCCAAGCGAGCTTCCTCAACCGGCTTCATCAGATAATCGACAGCATCCACGTCGAATGCCTCGACCGCATGGTCGCTATACGCAGTCACAAATACGATCGCCGGCGGATTTTTGAGCTTATGCAGTGCCTCGGCAAGTTGCAGGCCCGAGGCACCGGGCATCGAGATATCGAGAAACACGACATCCACGCGACTTTCCATAAGCATCTCGATGGCGGAGCGGACGCTCGACGCCTCCGTGATCGTGCCGATCTTGCCCGTTTGCTCGAGCAAGAAGCGAAGCTCCGAGCGAGCCGGCGCTTCATCATCCACAATCATCGCACGCAGCATAGGGATAAAACCTTTCGTCAACTAACTACGCCGGGCATCCGTCGCATGACGTTGAGCCCGTAGCCTTTTATTTTACTCTTGAATGTCAAAGATGCTCTCTGACAAATCAAGATGAAGAAGCACTTTGGTGCCCTTGCCCGGCGCCGATTCGACACGCGTATAGGAGTGCGGCCCAAAAAAGCGATGGATGCGCTCCGAAATATTGTGCATGGCCACACCGGCGCCGCCACCCTGGGGAGAGCTGGCGTCGGGACGGGCAGAGCGCTCGTCAAACAGTCTGGCGGCGGTACCCTCATCCATGCCCACGCCATTATCGGCCACGGCAATCAAGATTGCATCCTCGCCGTCTTGGTGAACGGTCACGTCGATCCTCAGGGCGTCGTCATCGCCCATACCATGACGTACGGCGTTCTCGACAATCGGCTGGATCACGAACGCCGGCACCAGCGTATCTTCCACGTCCTCGGACACATCGAACGTCGCAAGCACGCGGTCCTCGCCAAAGCGGGCCTTCTCAAAGGTAAGGTAGCGCTTGGTCTGTGCGACCTCGCGCGAGACCGGAATAAGCGATCCCGAGTTGTCGAGCGTGGCACGATAGAACGATGAGAACTCACGAAGCAGTTCGCGGGCCCGCAGCGGGTCGGTGCGCGTAAACGATGCAATGGTGTTCAGCGTGTTGAACAGGAAGTGCGGGTTAATCTGCGCCTGCAGCGCACGCACCTCGGCGCGCGCCGTGAGCTCCTTTTGCACCTCGAGCTCGTGGATGGCGAGCTGTGTGGACAAGATCTCGGCAAAGCCCGAGGCAAGCGCGTACTGGGTACGGTCGACGGCGCGCGGGGTCTTGTAGTAGAACTTGAGCGTACCGACGGTACGATCGCCCACCTTGATGGGGGCGATAATGCCGGCGGGGACTTGGTTGTGCGAGCCGTCCGAGCCCACGACATCCACCATACGGTTGAACGACTGCACGATGCCATGTTCGATAACGTAGCGTGTGGCAAGCGTGTGGATGGGAGTATCGGGCAGCAGTTTTTCCTCAAACTCGCCCGCGCAGGCAAGCACGTTGTCCTCGTCGGTGATGGCCACCGTCATGGCGCGCGTCTCGGGCAAAATGCGCCGGCACACCAAACGCGCCGACTCCTGCGTCAGACCGCCCTTAATGTCCTCGAGCATGGCCGAGGCCACCGAGAGCGTCTCCTCGGTGTACTGGGAGCGCACCGAATCGGGATTGAGCGTCAAAAAGATAAAGATGCACAGAAAGATGCACAGCAGCGCGCAGGCAATCACCGTGGCGATCGGCTCGATACCGGTCACCAAGGCGAAAATAAAGTACACCAGCACGCAAATGGCGCAGGCGACGGCAATGATGCGAAAGATTGATATTGAACTATCGCGCTGGGCGCGGCGGTCGATCATTCGGCCCCCTCCAGAATACTGATCAGTTGTGCGTCACGCCAAAGCCCGTCCATGATCTTGGGCCAAAAGCTCTGGAAACGCAGATAGCTTGCAGCGTTTTGGCGCGCATAGGCCTTTGCCTCGTCGATACCATGGCGCCAGATGCGCAGGTAGCCCTCATGCTCGCGGGTAAACACGCTGCGGACCATAGCGGTCTTGCGCACGCGGTCGTCGAGCTCGCGCGAAATCCACGGGCCCGGGTAGGGCATGAGCGATGCCGCCGTAACGGGGATGAGCTCCTTTTGATGCGCGGCGAACGTCAACTTGGCCCGTTCGTAGTACCAACGGTATACATCCTGCATAAAGCGCGGTGAGCGCTTTTCGGACTCCGGAGGCAGATGGCGCACGGTCCACTCGTTATCGAACCACACGTCGTAGCCAAACATACGCATGTTAAAGAGGTAATCCAAGTCCTCGCCGCGGGTGATAAACGGGTCAAAGGCCACACGCGTAAAGGCGCGGGCGTGCAGGGCCATCAGGCCGCCGCACACGTAGTTGGAGCGCGAGATGCGGGTGCCCGAGAGCGCCTTTTTCATCCAACGGTTGAACTCGATGCGCTTGGTCCACCAACGATGGCAGATGCCCGCCTTGTCCGTGGGAGCCAGCGGCGAGCCGTCGCGATCGTAGAAATAGCCGCTCTTGACCAAGATCGGCAGGCCCTGACGCGTCTGCTGACCCAGCGCGTAGGTCGCGCGCTTCATAAAGTCGGCATCGATGACAGTCTCATCGTCATCCAAAAAGATAACCGCGTCATGCCCCAGCACAGCGGCACAAGCTAGCCCCATGTTGCGGATGGCACCGTAGCCTCGCAGGCTCACGCACTCGCCCGAACCCTTAGGCGCGATCTGAGCAACCCGGTCTGCGATGCTCGAGGCCTGGGTGTTGGTGACAACGGTGACCTTGAGCGTGGGATGCGCGTCGACAATCTCGTGCACGCGCAGCGACACATCGGCTGTGGCAGAAACGGGACAGACCACCAAAAGGATGATGCGCGGGATGTCACGTACCTGCTCAAGCGAGGCCAGGCAGCGGTCGAGTTCGGGATTGTCGGCGTTGAGTCGCGTCGAATGGTCATAGGTGCCAGGGGCGTTTGCGCAAGCGTCATCGCCCGCCCAATACGTTGGAATCACGACCGTGGCGTTCATGCCTTACCCTCCCTGCAACACAAAAACGGGACGCCGCCAAACACAGGCGACGCCCCGCGACCTAGCTGATTCCATCATACCCACTTGGGCAAATCATTGCTCGCAAGTCGCAATGTTTATTGCGGATAACCCCAAAAGAGTACCGTGGACAGGCACAATAGCCGCTCGCTCCTATGCGGCATGCTCTGCCGCCCGAGTCATGCGGGACAGGCGGACCAGCAGCATAAAGCCAACGACCAGCAGCACACCAATGGAAAGGACGCCCAGCGACGGGTTGCCGGTCAGCGAGGTGACGACCGACACCAGGAAGGTGCCCATAACGCTTGCATAACGACCAAAGATGTCAAAGAAGCCGTAGTACTCGTTGGACTTTTCCTTGGGAATAATGCGGCCAAAGTAGCTACGGCTGAGCGCCTGCACGCCGCCCTGGAACAGGCCGACCAAAATGGCAAGCACCCAGAATTCAAAGGCGGTCTTGAGGAAGAACGCGGCAAAGAGCACGATGCCCATATAGGCGGCGACTGCCACCAAGATCATGTTGAGCGTGCCCACGCGGCCGGCGAGCTTGCCGTAAATGATGGCAGACGGAAAAGCAACAAACTGCGTGACGAGCAGCGCCAGGACCAGCTGCGTCGAATCGATGCCCAAGGCCGATCCGTAACTGGTGGCCATAGAAATGACCGTGTGCACACCGTCGATATAGAAGAAGAACGCGATCATGTAGACCAGCACGGTCTTGTTGTGGGCGATCTCGCGCATGGTGTGTCCGACCTCGGAGAACACACCGCCCACGATGTGGCCGATGGTGTCCTCGGGACCGCGCTCGCGACCGTACTTTTGCTTATAGGTGCGAATGAGCGGCAGGGTAAAGATGAGCCACCAGGCACCAGTGATGATAAACGACAGACGCGTTGCCAGCATGGTGGGGACGCCAAGAGCGGGGCCACCCATGATGAGCGCAAGGCAGATGACGAACGGCACGGTGGAACCGATGTAGCCCCAGGCATAGCCCGAGCTGGACACGGCGTCCATGCGCTCGTCGGTGGTAATGTCGGGCAGCATGGCGTCGTAGAACGTCATAGAAGAGTTAAGGCCGATGGTGCACAGCACGTACACGGTCAAAAATGCCATGGCGGACATTGGGATAGCCTGCGCCAGGCAGAGCACCAGGCCCGTGAGGAAGAAGCCCAAGAAGAACTTGATCTTGTTGCCGGCGTAGTCGGCAAGCGCGCCCAGAATGGGCATGAGCATGGCGATGACCAGCGAGGCGATCGTCTGCGCATTGCCCCAGGCGACCACCAGGTCGGCCGAGGAAGCGCCGGTATTGATGGCGTTAAAGTAAATGGGCACCACCGAGGTATTGAGCAGCACGAGGGCCGAATTGCCCACATCATACATAACCCAGTTACGCTCGAGCTTGGTGTATTTCATGGACAGGGACCCTTCGTATTCGCCCGATATGCAGTTAGTTCATCGTACCCCAATTGTCCAGAACCGCCGGTAAGGATTCGGCAAAGGGGCACGCATGAGCCCTATTCCTCGCGGTCGAACTCCTCATCGGCATTGAGCACGCGACCGCTGTAGTTGACGTGACTGGTAACGGCATCCATGTCACCGGTCTCGATAAAACGTGCGACCGTGCATTCGTAATCGACCAGCGCACGATCAAAAACCTCGGGGAAACTCTCGTTCGAGACCTCGTCGGTAAAGGGATTCTTCCATGTCAGATGGCCCAGGTTACCGGTGCGCTCGGGCAGCTCCGTCGTCACGCGATGGGCAAGGCCGTCGAGCAGCGAGTAGTCGTGCACCAAGCCCTCAACCAGCGAGATCGCGCGCGTCTTTGCGGAGCCGGCCGGCTCAATCGCGCGGTAAAGTCGCTGCATATTGGCAACGGCAGCACCGTACTCCCCCGCCGGAATGTCAATGCCGTACACGCGTCCGGCAACATAGCTCATCAGCACGCCGGCCACGCGATTGATGCGATCGGTGGTGACGATCTCGCCCGCCGGCGGGTAATCGTCAACCGTAGCGCCATCGCGTTTAAGCTGCAGCATCAGCACATCCAGGTCGCTCTCGATCACGGCATGGACCTGACTGCTCGAATCCTCAAGCTCTGAATCGGACTCCACGATGCCAAACTGCTGCTCATAGACAAAGGGGTGGGCGTTGCGGTCGAGCACGTAATGAGACAGCAGGCCCAGCGCAAAGGCACGACCCAAGCTGGCGTCGCGCGGCAGCAGATGCGACACGCCGTCGCGCAGGCACGCGAACTGGCGAGACATGCGCGACCGATGCATGACCTGCGCCAGCAGCGTGCAGTCGGAAACACGCGGTGTCAGAATGTGAAAGAAAAACGGGTCGGGGCCTTGGTTGCCCAAGATAAAGGCAATGCGCTCTTCATCGGACGTGATGACGCCCTGCGGAAGACGGTCGATGCTTTCCTCGCCAAACAGATGATGGGTGATAAGCGCGGGCATAATGATCCTTTCGATTTCATTCGATGCCACCCATTATGCCCACCGCGCGCCCATGCCAAACCTGCGATGGTAAACGACGGCACGCAAGCCTCTTACGCAAGCCCCAGGTGCGACTTGACCTCGGCGGCACGACGACGGGACACCGGTACCGTCGAGCTCACGCGGTCGAGCCTGAGCTCCATCAACCCCGTAGAGCCAATCTCAACATTGTGCACGTCTTCCAAATTGACCAGATAGCTGCGATGAACGCGAATAAAGCCCTCGGAGCCCAAGCGACGTTCGAGCGAAGAGATCGACTCATTGATCAGATATGTTCCCTCGGCGCAGACGGCGTTGCAAAAATCGGCACGTGCCTCAAAGTAGCAGACATCCGCCACGGGGATGAACACCTTTTTGCCCCCGCGATCCACCGTCAGGCGCAAGGGCTGGCGCGGAGCATGGACGACACGACGAACGCCCAGGGCGGCCTCGATCTTATCGAGCGCCTTTGACAGGCGGGCATCCTCGACCGGCTTGACGACATAATCAATGGCATCGAGGTTATAGGCATCGGCCGCATACTCGGCAAATGCCGTCACAAACACCACGACCGGCGGCGTTTTTAGGTTCTGCAGCGTCTCGGCAAGCTCGATTCCCGAGCGGCCGGGCATCGTGATATCCAAAAACAGCACGTCGGGCTTGTTCGACAGAATCGACTCCACGGCCTCGGTGACATTGCCCGCCTCGGCAATCTGTCCCACACGTGCATCCTTTTCCAGCAGATAACGTAGCTCAGCCCTAATAGGAGGCTCGTCATCAACCACCAAGATGTTCCATCCCTCGGACATATGCGCTTCCCCTCTTTTTTTCTCTCAATCCAACCGCGCGCTACACCTTCATCGGCGCCGGCTCATGCGGCTCGCCGTTCAGCTCGACGATGACCTGCGTTCCCACGCCCTCCTGGGACTTCACGCGCATGCCCGAATCTTCTCCGTAAAAGAAATGGATGCGCTGAAGTACGTTAAAGAGCGCCAGGCCGCAACCTCGCTTGACGGAACCGTCGGCGGTAATGCTCTCGGGCTCCTCTCGGCGATGCTGCTCAAACAGATGCGCGCAGACTTCTTCGCTCATACCGATGCCGTCATCCTCGACGATGATCTCCAAGCCGTCATCGGTCTCAAAAGCCCTAACATGAATAGAAAGCGGCTCGGTCTCGCGCTGCGCGTGCTTGATGCAGTTTTCGAGCAACGGCTGCAAGATAAACGGCGGCACCATGCAATCGCGCACCTCAAAGTCGATATCGACCGAGACGCGCAGACGGCCGTCGCCATAACGAGCCTGCATAAGATTGATATAGCGAGTGCCCTGTTCCACCTCGTGCTCGAGCGTTGTGAGGGTATCGGAATCAGAAAGCGTCTGACGGTAGTAATTGGAAAAGTCGATGAGCAGCGACCTGGCCTTGTCCGGCTCGGTACGTACGAGCGACACAATGGTGCTGATGGTGTTAAACAGAAAATGAGGATCGACCTGCGATTGCAAGGCGCGCAGCTCCACGCGGGCCGTAAGCTCGTCCTGGCGCTCGAGCTCAAAGCTCGCAAGCTGCGTGGAAATGAGGTCGGCAAAGCCCGAGGCAAGCGCCGTCTGGCGCATATCGATGCTGCTCAGACGGGGATAATACAGCTCGAGCGTGCCCACGCAATGCCCGCGCACGGTAAGCGGTGCGACAATACCGGCGCGCAGGCGCGGAAAGTAGCCACCTGTCTCGGTCGAGGCATCGCGCGAGAAAACGCTTTGCTCACCGCTGTTGATCACATTGAGCGTGGTCCGCAGCACCACCGGGGTGCCCGCGGGGCATTTTGCCGAGTCCTCGCCCCAGCTTGCCAACACCTGCTTGCCGTCGGTAAAGCAGATGGCAGAGGCGATGGTTTCGGACAGGATGATCTTAGAGGCGCCCAGGGCAGCTTCGGGCGTAAGGCCGCGCGACGTGTAGGCGAATATTTTCGACGCGATGGCGAGCGTGCGGTCGGTAGCGCTCGATGTGAGGTCGTCGGGAACGACAAAGACGTACGAGAAGAAGAAGCACAGCATGACCAAGCCGGCAATGACGACAACGGCCGGAACAGGATTGGGATTATCGGTTAGATCCCAGATGAGCAGCAGGATAAGCAGCGGAACGACAATACCGAGCAAGATGGCTTGAACCACATGCTGAGCGGTACGAAAGACCTTGGTAGAGTTGTAGCTCTTGCCCAGAATCAGCCTATTGAGATCCACCGTCATCTCCTTCTTACTGACGCACCCCATAGCAATAAAGAGGGCCGCAAGCGACCCTCTCCATTGCATTATGCAATCAAATACTGTGTTTTACATCAAGCCATCGATGAACGGTAGCTTAGGCGCTGTACTTGTTTGCCTCGCCGAAGGTGCCGGCCTCGACAATCCAGCCGTCCTTCATGATGACGTCCATGTTGTCGGTGTTGAGCACGTGAATGTCAGCGGCGACGTCACCGTTGACGACCAGCAGGTCGGCGCACTTGCCGGCCTCGATGGAACCGGTCTCGTCCTCGATGTGGCACATCTTGGCACCGTTGAGGGTGGCGCAGGTGATGGTCTCGACCGGGGTGAAGCCGATCTTGTCGACAAACTCGTACATCTCCTCGATGGAGCAGGTGCCGTACGGGGTGACGAAGGAGAAGGAGTCGGAGCCGATCGTCATGACGACGCCGCGCCTCTTGGCCTCGCGCAGGCAGTCGTAGTTGCGCTGCAGCTCCTTCTCGACCAGGGTGCCCTCGTACTTGTCGTGCAGCTCGGGGACGTAGACGGGCGGATAGGTGGCGTACCAGGTGGGCAGGAAGGCGATCGTCGGAGTGAAGAAGGTGCCCTGCTCGGCCATGAGGTCCATGGTGCGCTCATCGATATCGAAGCCGTGAATCAGCTGCTCGCAGCCAAAGCGAACGGAATCGTAGGCAGCGGCGTGGTTGTTGTAGCAGTGGCTCCACACGGGGATGCCGACCATCTTTGCCTCTTCGACCACGGCCTGGATCTCCTCGGAGCAGTAGTGCTGGTCGCGACCGGAGTCCCAGCGCCAGATGCCGCCACCGGTAGCCCAGATCTTGATGGCATCGGGGTTCTCGCGCAGGCGACGACGGACGGCCTTGCGCAGATCCCAAGGACCGTCGACCTGATCGCCCCAGGGGTGCGATTCCTTGTTGAGCTCCTGGCTGCAGTGGTGGGAGTCGCCGTGGCCGGCAACGCGGCAGAAGCCAAGGCCGGTGGCCAGAACGCGCGGGCCCTTGAAGACGCCCTTGTCGATGCAGTCACGGATCTGGATACCAAAGCGGCCGATCTCGCAGACGGTGGTGAGGCCGTGGGTGAGGCAGTCGTAGGCCTGCTTGACGGCGACGGCCTGCTTCTCGAGGAGCGGCTGCATGACCCAGTCGGTGTCATCGTCGGTCAAGTTGCCCGAGAAGTGCAGGTGGGTGTCGATCAGGCCGGGAAGGACGGTCTTGCCGGCGGCATCGATAACCTCAACGCCCTCAGGAAGGTCCTGCATAGTGCCGGCGTACTCGATCTTGCCGTTGTCGTCGACGAGAACGAGGGAGTTCTCGACCGGCTCGGCACCGGTACCGTCGATGAGCTTGCCGCCAACGATTGCATACTTAGTGGACATGGTTCCTCCTTATGGATCCATATAGTGGGCGAGGCCGTGTTGGGTTAAGGCCTCACAAAGCTACCCAAGTGGTGCCGGGTTCGGTGCGCGGGAGAGAGGATTCCGCGCACCCGATCCGCCCCGGCCAGGCGTTACTTTTTGCGGGAATTGGTGAAAGCCATGAGGGCCAGGCCAACAGCCAACCAGCCGATCACGATGCTCCACTCCACCATGTTGAGGGAGGCGGGAGAGAACGGGATCACGAGCAGGCCAATGATGGTGCCGCAGGCAACGATAGCGAGGCTGATGCCAAACTTGCCGCCGGGCACCTCGTAGGGACGAGGCAGGTCGGGCTCGGTGAAGCGCATGCGCAGGCAAGCGAGGGCGACCATGCCGCAGGAGAAGATGAAGGCGAGAGCCGACACGTTGGTCAGAGGGATGAGCATGTTCTTGCCCAGGAACGGACCGACGACGGTGATGACGCCCAGAACGACGCAGGCGAGCTTGGGAGCGCCGGACTTGGGATCGACCTCGGCGAACTTCTCGGGCAGCTGGCCCTTTCGGCCCATGGCGAGCATGATGCGGCTCGTGGCGCCGTAGAAGGAGTTCATCGGGCCCATGGGTCCAAGCGTGGCGATGACGAGCATGGCCAGGTACAGGAGCATGTTGATGCCCTTGAGGCAGGCAAGCGCGGGAACCGGGCTCTTAACAAACTCATGCCAGTCGAGGATGGTGCCGAACGAGTAGATGCAGACCATGTAGAAGCCGCCTGCGGCCAGCAGGGCCAGGGAGATGATCTTGCCGAACTTGTTCCAGTTGAGGCCCTCGGCCGCTTCCTCAGCCTGCTGAGGAATAGTATCGAAGCCGGCGTAGAAGAACGGGGTCAGAACCAGGACCGAAACGATGCCTGCGAACAGGCTGGTGCCCTCGGTAGCAGGCTTGCCGCCGCCAGCACCGGTGACCTGGGAGAACACGGGCATGGCGTTGTCCGGCGAGCCGGTGAACAGCGAGACGCCCATGGCGAGCAGCATGCCGCAGAGCAGGGCCTTGGTCAGGAAGGCTTGCAGCTTGGCGGCCGAGCTGGCACCGCGGAAGTTGAGGAAGATGACGTAGGTCGCAAAGCCGAGCGCGATTAGCGTCGGGAACAGGTAAACGTCGGCGCCCAGGATGGTGTAGAGCTTGACGGCGCGCAGCCACTCAAGGCCGGGCAGGCTGCCGAACATCTCGGACACGAGGGTCGAGATGGCGATGGCCTCCCACGGGCACAGGATGCCGTTGCCCAGGGCCAGGAGCCAGCCGGTGATGTAGCTCATCGTACGGCCAAAGCTACGATCGACATACTCGACGATGCCGCCCGAGATGGGGATAGCAGCCGTGAGCTCACCGAAAACAGCTCCGACGGGCACGAGGAAGATTGCACCCAAGAGGAATGCGATCATAGCGGGAACGGGACCGCCGCCCACGACCATCCAGTCGCCGACCTGCAGAACCCAACCGGTACCGATGATGGCACCGAAACCGATGGTGAAGAAGTTCCAGAGCGAAAGCGTTTTCTTCATGCCGCCGTTGTCCTCGACTGCAACTTCTGCGTTCTTGTCCGCCATTGTTCCCCTCCTTTCCTTTTTGACGCCCCCTGGCGTCACCCCTTGCGCGGTCCGTTTTGCCGCGCGCTTTTATTCCATGGCTTTAAGATACGGCCTTGGCGCAGCAGCGCCGCTCGCAGCTCGACCGAAGGCAGAACTGCAAAACGAGCGGCACCGTTTTTGGGACGAACGGCGGGAGACGTCATTCGTCCTGGACGCTTTCATCTTGTCTGCTTTTGAATACCTGTTGCCGTGACGCTTGGCGCGCGGCGCGGCAACGTTCATACCATTTGTCAGGCTTTTGGCGCACATACCCATGTGTCGTGCATCTTTTTATGTAGGATAGACAAGTTACACACGAGGCAAGGTGATTCGAATGGCATACGGATACAATGACGGCGACCAACGGCCACAAAGCGTGCGCCTTGCCGGCCGCACCACGCCAACGCCCAGAAGCACCTCCGACAACGGCAACCAGCAGCGCCCCCAAGAGCAGCCCGGGGCTTCTTCTCGGCAACAAAGCCGTACCGCGCAGCAGTCAGACCGCGTGAGCACGAGCACACGCCAACGCCAGACCGACACATCGCAGCCGCGCCGCTACGATTGCCGTACGACCGACCACTACGTTAAGCGCTCCTTTTCGCCACCTCAACGCAATCGCGGCAATTCCGCCCCTCGCCCCGCGTCGCACACCACAAGCCACGCACTTCCAGCCCGCCGTCTACGCCTTGCGCTTTGCTCCATTGCCGCCTGCCTCGTCTTTGTGTTTTTGGGATCCTGTATCTCGCACGGATCAGCCGGTCTTGAGCCCACTGCCGAGGACAAGCTGCTTAAAGCTCCCGTCGCGCCCGGTTACTCCTTTGCGTTCTCTACCCCACGCTCGCAATGGCAGGCCGGCACCATGCCCCACATCTACCAAATTGACCCCGCATGGTCGGAGCTGCCCTATGCCGGTGGCACTATTCGCGAAAACGCTTGCGGCCCCACTTGCCTCACCATGGTCTATATCTTTAAGACCGGCCACACCGATAAGACGCCGGTCGATATATGCGCACTGGCCGAAGCCGGCAACTACGCCCCCACTGGTGCCACCGAGTGGTCGTTTATGACAGGCGGTGCGTGGCAGCTGGGGCTCAACGGAACACAGCTCTATAACAATCGCGAATCGATTACCCAAGCACTTCGCTCGGGTGCGCCCGTCATCGCCGCAGTGCGCCCCGGCACGTTTACCAACGTAGGCCACTATATCGTGCTCTACGGCATCGACGATGCCAACCAGATTGGCGTCTACGACCCCAACTCGGCCAGCCGCAGCGCCCGCCGCTGGGGCGTGGTGGAGGTCCTCAACGAAATCGAAGCCATGTGGGCCTACTACTAGTCATTGGGGACAGACTTAAATGAGTGGTCATTGGGGACGCTCTTGTTTGACTAGTCATTTAAGAACGTCCCTAATGACTAGGTGAATAGCAAAAGCCCCGCAGCCGGAGCGGACTGCGGGGCTCATGAAGAGAGGCTAGTTTGTAGGCGCTTTGCCTGGCGCCCACGAGAGAGGCAACAGAGTAGAGACTACTCGTGGATGCGGGTACCGGAGAGGCCGGCCATGGTCTCGGCGGCCTTGTCCAGAGCGCCGATGATGCAGGTGCGGCCCTTGCGGGAACGCGCGAACTTGATGGCAGCGCGGACCTTGGGCTCCATGGAACCCTTGCCGAACTGGCCCTCGTCGGCCAGGCGCTCGGCCTCGTCGGCGGTGAGGTCCTCGAGCTCCTCCTGGTTGGGCTTGCCAAAGTTGATGGCGACATGCTCGACGGCGGTCAGCAGGAACAGAACGTCGGCGTCGCAGTCCTCGGCCAGCAGCTCGCCGCCCAGGTCCTTGTCGATGACGGCGGGAACGCCCTTGTAGCAGCCCTTGTTCTCGTAGTCGCGGACGACGGGGATGCCGCCGCCACCGCAGGCGATGACGATGAACTCGTTGTCGAGCAGGTTGAGGATGGAGTCAGCCTCGACGATCTTCTTGGGATCAGGGGAAGCGACGACGCGACGCCAGCCGCGGCCGGAATCCTCGACGAAGACCTTGGAAGGATCCTCGGCCATGAACTCCTTGGCCTGCTCCTCGGTGTAGAAGGGGCCGATCGGCTTGGTCGGGTTCTTGAACGCGGGATCGTCCGGGTCGCACTCGATCTGGGTGACGACGGTGGCGGCGTGCCAACGCTTATAGCGCTTGTGCATCTCGCGGCCGATGCCCTGCTGCAGGTGGTAGCCAATGTAGCCCTGGGACATGGCGCCGCACTCGGGCAGCGGCATCTCGGGGGTGCCGATGGCGTCGTGGGCAGCGGCGAAGGCGTTCTGGATCATGCCGACCTGCGGGCCGTTGCCGTGGGTGATGATGATCTCGTTACCCTGCTCGATAAGACCAAGGAGAGCGTGGGCGGTGTTGCTCACGGCCTGGATCTGCTCGACGGGGTTGTTGCCGAGGGCGTTGCCGCCGAGGGCGACGACAATACGATCGGGCTTGCCAAGAGGCTTAGACATTGCTGGAATCCTTTCTGTAAAAGGCCTACAACCCATTAATAACCCGCGTCCGTGCAATACGCGAGTTTATTAAGGTTTATATTCTCTTTATCGCTCATTTTATTCATTTTGAAAATAGTTTAACGGTGAACGGTCGTTTTTACCCGCTCAGCGTAAAGAAGCCCAGCTCACACATGTTTACGTCATCTACGTGCGACTTTATTTAATTAGAGCAGAGATTAGGCTGGATTATGCAAACTATATCTTTGCTAAACACATAACGGACACTGCAATTATTTACTCGCACTATACGAGATTCTATGCACTTGCAAGACAAGTATGCACCCTTGCAATAACACGGGGCTTTTCATCCAACAAAAGGGATAGCCGAACGCGCTTCACTTTGCGGCAAGCGACTGTGAGTTTGCAGTATAGAACTTTACCGTCGGGTATTGCATGAACGCCGCTGACGCACTTTCGCTCCTGCCCACCCAAGCAGCCGAGAACGCTAACGGCGCCACTGCCAACCTGGCCACCCTCAACAACGGCGCCGCCAGCCTTTTCGCAAAGTACCGTGCTGGCTCGCTGGCTTTGAGGCCTAAGTGAGCTTTGCTATTTGCCAATTTTTGTATGATTTGGGTCAAATCTATTTGTCAATTTTTGTATGATTAGGGGCAAATCTATTTGCCAATTTTTGTCAATGAGGTGTTTTAATGCTACGCCGCAAAGTCACTGATAGGCTTTTGAGCTGGAAGAATAACTCCCATAAGGCCCTGCTTGTTACCGGTGCGCGTCAGATTGGCAAGAGCTATGCAATTCGCGCGTTTGGAAAGAGCAACTACGCTTCGTATTATGAGGTCAATCTGCTACTCGATGCCGAGGCAAGAGACGTACTTGTTGGCGCTAAGAACTCCATTGACTTCATCAACCGTGTGGCCCTTCTTGCGGATGCACCGCTTGTTGAAGGAGACACGCTTATCTTCGTCGATGAGATTCAGGAGTATCCGCAGATCGTTACACTTATGAAGGCGCTGGTCGAGGACGGACGCTTTAGCTATGTCTTCTCGGGGTCTATGCTTGGGACTGAGTTTAAGGGGATCTCTTCTTTTCCGGTGGGGTATGTCGAGCACATTGTTATGCGGCCGATGGATTTTGAAGAGTTCTGTTGGGCAAACAGCATCAGCGAGAATGTGCTTGCAGACATTCGCAGCCGCCTTGTCGAGAGACGTCCCGTCGAAAACTATATTCATGAGGCGATGCTCAAAAACTTTAGAGCCTATATCGTTTGCGGCGGCATGCCGGAGGTCGTTCAGAACTATATCGATTCGGGCTATTCGCTCGTGAGAACGCGTGAGCTTCAAATTCAGCTAGTCGATCAGTACAAAAGCGATATCTCTAAATATGCATCGACTCGAGCGTTTAACGTTCGCTCCATTTTCGAGCAAATTCCCGTTCAGCTTGAGGCGGAGTCCCATCGCTTTATCGTCTCGTCTCTAGGCGAGGGAGCTCGTCTTCAAAAATACGAGCAGGATTTCCTATGGCTGGTGAACGCAGGCGTTGGATTGATGGTCCCCCAGGTGACGGAGGCACGAAGTCCTCTCAAGAGGACGGAGAAAACGACGGCCTTTAAACTATACGAGTCCGATACAGGTATGCTCGCATCGCGGTATCCCGGCAGCACGGCACGCGCCGTCTACCTTGACATGAAAACCCCCAACCTCGGCGGCCTCTATGAGAACGTGGTCGCACAGGAACTCGTTGCCCTCGGAGCAGATACGTGGTACTACCAAACGCGTGAGGTCGGTGAAGTCGACTTTGTAATCGAAGGTGCCCGCGGGCATGTTGTCCCAATCGAAGTCAAATCGGGCAAGAAAGTTCGAGCACATGCAGCCCTCGACCGTTTGATGAGTGTGGGCGAGTACAAAATTCCCGAGGCCGTTGTGCTGAGCCACGAAAACCTTTGCAAAGAGGGCAAGATCCTTTACGTTCCAATCTATATGACATTCTGTCTCGATGAGTTTATGGAAAAGGACGACCCCAACAACGATTTCTCGTTTGCACCCATATCTCTCTAGGTCATCTGAGTCCGCAAGCCAGCCCCCACGCCCAAAGTACTGCGCCTTTCGCGCCAAAGGCGCGAAACAGCAAGGGGATAGAAGGCAGCGACAACCAACTCCCCCACTATGCCCAAAGTGCTGCGATGTTTCGCGCAAAGCGCGAAACAGCACTGGGGCAGCAGAAGGCCACAATCAGCTAGCCCTCCATGCCCAAAGTGGCGCGTGGTTTCGCGGCCACGCCGCGAAACAGCGACCGGGACAAGGCACCCCCACAGCCACATCCTTCATTCAGCCCCACAATCCGAGGACGTAGTCGTAGCAGGATCTGAGGGCTGACCTTCGCGGACACTCCGCAGGACGAAAGAACCCCCGCCGCACGTAGTGCGCAGCGGGGGTTCTTTCATGTCCGAGGACGTCCGCGAAGGTCAGCCCTCAGATCCTGCGGTGAGAGACCTAGGCCTCGTTGTACACCGTCTTGAGCTTCAGCAGGTGCTGATAGCGGTCCATAGCGGCCTGCTCGTTCTCCTTGAAGAGCTCCTCGGCGCGCTCGGGGAAGGAACGCGTCAGCGAAGCGTAACGGGCCTCGTTCATCAGGAACTCCTGGTAACCGCCCGCGGGCTCCTTGGAATCGAGCGAGAACTTCTTGCCGGCAGCAGCCTCGGGGTTGAAGCGGAAGAGGTTCCAGTAACCGCACTCGACAGCCTTCTTCATCTCGGCCTGGCAGTTCTGCATGCCGCCCTTCTTGATGGAGTGCATCTCGCAGGGGCTGTAGCCGATGATGAGGGACGGGCCGTCGTAGGCCTCGGCCTCGTGGATGGCCTTGAGGGTCTGAGCCGGGTTGGCGCCCATGGCAACCTGTGCCACGTAGACGTAGCCGTAGCTCATGGCAATCTCGGCCAGAGACTTCTTCTTGGTCACCTTGCCGGCAGCGGCGAACTGAGCGACCTGGCCCAGGTTCGAGGCCTTGGAGGCCTGACCACCGGTGTTGGAGTAGACCTCGGTGTCGAAGACGAAGACGTTGACGTTGTGGCCGGAAGCCAGGACGTGGTCCAAGCCACCGAAACCGATGTCGTAGGCCCAGCCGTCGCCGCCGAAGATCCAGAAGGACTTCTTGGTGAGGTAAGCCTTGTCGGCGAGGATCGCCTTGGAGGCGTCGCAGCCGCACTTCTCAAGCTCGGCAACGTAGGCAGCGGCAGCGGTCTTGGAGGCCTCGGCGTCGTTGATGGAGTCGATCCAAGCCTGGCCGGCGGCCTTGAGCTCATCGGACGGACCATCGGCAGCGATGATGTCCTGGGTAGCGGCGATCAGCTTGTGCTGAACGGCCTCATAGCCAACGGCCATGCCCAGACCGTGCTCGGCATTGTCCTCGAACAGGGAGTTGTTCCACGCCGGGCCGTGACCGTCCTTGTCCTTGCAGTAAGGAGCGGTGGCAGCGGGGTTGCCCCAAATGGAGGAGCAGCCGGTGGCGTTGGAAATGAACATGCGGTCACCGGCGACCTGTGTCACCAGACGTGCATAGGCGGTCTCGGCGCAGCCGGCGCAGGAGCCAGAGAACTCCAGGTAGGGCTGCTTAAACTGGCTGCCCTTGACGTTGGACGCGATGAGCTCCTTCTTCTCGGAGACGTTCTCGACCATGTAGTCCCAAACGGGCTGCTGGTCCATCTCCTGCTCGGTGGGAACCATCTCGAGGGCGCCCTTGGGGCAGACCTTGGCGCAGTTGGTGCAGCCCATGCAGTCGAGCGGGGACACGGCAATGGTGAACTTCATGCCCTTGGCCTTGGGGCCCATAGCGTCGAGCGTGCGGGTAGCCTCGGGCGCGGCGGCAGCCTCGTCCTCGGTCATCGCGAACGGACGGATGGTGGCATGCGGGCACACATAGGCGCACTGGTTGCACTGGATGCACTTGGTCTCGTCCCAGTGAGGAACGACCACGGCGACGCCGCGCTTCTCGTATGCCGAGGCGCCCAGCTCAAACTGGCCGTCGGCGCAATCGACGAAGGCGGAAACAGGCAGGCTGTCGCCGTCCATGCGATCGATGGGCTCGAGCAGGTTCTTGACCTGCTGGGCGATAGCGGATTTGGTCTCCTCGGAGAGCTCGACGGGAGCGGCATCCTCGGCGGTAGCCCAGTCGGCCGGAACCTCGAACTTGCGGAAGGCGGTAGCGCCGGCATCGATGGCCTTGTGGTTGGCGTCGACGATGGCCTGGCCCTTCTTCATGTAGGACTTGGTAGCCGCGTCCTTCATGTACTGCAGGGCGTCCTCGGCGGGCAGGACCTTGGCCAGCGCGAAGAAGGCGGACTGGAGCACCGTGTTGGTGCGCTTGCCCATGCCGACCTTGGCGGCCAGGTCGATAGCGTCGATCAGGTAGACGTTGACGTTGTTGTTCGCGATGTAGCGCTTGGCCACGGCGGGCATGTGCTCGGCGAACTCCTCGTCGCTCCACTGGCAGTTGACCAGGAAGGTGCCGCCCGGCTTGACGTCGCGGACCATCTTGAAGCCCTTAACGATGTAGCTGGGGTTGTGGCAAGCGACAAAGTCGGCCTTGGTCACGTAGTACGGCGAACGGATCGGGGAATCGCCAAAACGCAGGTGCGAGACGGTGACGCCGCCGGTCTTCTTGGAGTCGTACTGGAAGTAGGCCTGGACGTACTTGTCGGTGTGGTCGCCGATGATCTTGATCGAGTTCTTGTTGGCGCCGACGGTACCGTCGCCACCCAGACCCCAGAACTTGCACTCGATGGTGCCGGGGGCTGCGGTGTTGGGCGCATCCTCGGCCTCGGGCAGGCTCAGGTTGGTCACGTCATCGACAATGCCGATGGTGAACTCGCGCTTGGGCTCGTCCTTCTTGAGCTCCTCGAAGACAGCGAAAGCGGACGCGGGAGGCGTGTCCTTGCTGCCCAGGCCATAACGACCGCCGACGACCTTGATGCCCGTCTTGCCAGCCTCGTAGAGAGCGGAGACGACGTCCTGGTAGAGCGGCTCGCCGATGGAACCCGGCTCCTTGGTGCGGTCCATGACGGCAATCTTCTGGACGGTCTCGGGGAGAACGTCGACGAAGTGCTTGATGGAGAACGGACGGAACAGACGAACCTTGACCAGGCCGACCTTCTCGCCGTGAGCGTTGAGGTAGTCGATGACTTCCTCGAGCACGTCGCAGAAGGAGCCCATGCACACGACGACGCGGTCGGCATCGGGAGCGCCGTAGTAGTTGAACAGGCCGTAATCGGTGCCGAGCTTCTCGTTGATCTTCTTCATGTAGCCCTCGACGACGGCGGGAAGCTCGTCGTAGACCTTGTTGCAGGCCTCACGGTTCTGGAAGAAGATATCGCCGTTCTCGTGGCTGCCGCGGGTGTGCGGGTGCTCAGGGTTGAGCGCGTGGTCGCGGAAAGCCTGGACGGCGTCCATGTCGCACATCTCGGCCAGATCCTTGTAGTCCCACATGGCGACCTTCTGGATCTCGTGGCTGGTGCGGAAGCCGTCAAAGAAGTTAAGGAACGGGGTCTTGCCCTCGATGGCGGCAAGGTGAGCCACCGGCGAGAGGTCCATGACCTCCTGGACGTTGCCCTCGGCGAGCATGGCGAAGCCGGTCTGACGACAGGCCATGACGTCGGAGTGATCGCCAAAAATGTTCAGGGCGTGGGAAGCGACGCAACGCGCGGAGACGTGGAAGACGCCCGGGAGCTGCTCGCCCGCGATCTTGTACATGTTCGGGATCATCAGGAGCAGACCCTGAGAAGCCGTGTAGGTGGTGGTCAGAGCACCGGCGCCCAGCGAACCGTGAACAGTACCGGCTGCACCTGCCTCGGACTCCATCTCGACGACCTTGACCGGGGTGCCGAAGATGTTCTTGCGACCCTGGGCCGCCCACTGGTCGACATGGTCGGCCATCGGGCTGGACGGCGTAATGGGATAGATTCCCGCTACCTCGGTGTACGCATACGAAACATATGCGGCCGCCTCATTGCCGTCCATAGACTTAAACTTACGCGCCATATACCCCTCTCCTCTCATATAGGTATACAGGCCCCGGCGATCGCCGGGATGTTGGCGTGATGGGATTTACGCTGTTGCTTCCAATCATCTGGCAGGCAGGCTCAGCAGCAGGTACGTGGCGTGGAGAGAAGACATGCCGAGGCGAGGGGCAACTGATGCGCCCCACAGACCCGACCGCCCGTCTTGCACATGACCGAGCGCCGCAAAGGCCGCATGCCGGATGCTCCCGGGCACGCCCCGGCGATGGGAAGCGCCCGCAACGGAAATCCGCATGCGGGCTTATTGTACCCCGCCGTCAAGTGTAATTTCGGCAAATATAGGCGGGCGGTAAAGGTTTACCTCGGGTGACTGCCGGGAGCAAAATGATCCCTTGGGGACGGAGGGACCATTTGGCGGGACTGGCTAGAGGGCACCGAAGAGGATGGCGTAGGTAGTGGATTCGCCGAGCTTGAGCTCGTCGCCGGGATTGAGTTGGGCGGAACGGCCGGGCTCGACCTGAATGCAGACACGCGTGGCCCCGTTTACCACCACGGTTCCGTTGGTGGACGACAAGTCCTCGACGTGCCAGATATTTTGAGCATCGCACCAGATATGGGTATGGCGGGCCGAGACATCGTCGCCGACGTCGGTAATATCGCCCTCACCAGTGGCCAGCGCGCCAATCTCAACACCCTGCTCACTCGGCTGAATCCAGCGCGGGGCACTCACGACAAAACTGTTTTGTATGCGCAGCAAGCCCAAAGGGTGCGCCGGGGCGGGGTCGCGTTCGCCCGCGGTCATCGACATGCCAAGCGAACGCGGCGTGGAGGTGCCTCCGCCACAGGTCGCGTGCGCGTAGTCGATGGCATAGTTCACCGAGGACCGCACATCCGCCGAACAACCGACGGCGACAAACAGCACCAGCACGGCCTCGGCGCGCTCGGCGGGCATGAGTTCCGCCGCCTGGGACAGGCGATCGAGCGCGTTGCGATAGAGATTCGTGTCCTGGTGGCACTCTTCGAGCGCGCGTACCATCGGTTCACCTGCAGGACCGCACACCATATTGATTACAGCCGTGGAGTCCATGGGATTGCGCTGGCGCAGGGCCAGTTGCGACATAATACGCGCAGCCGAGGTACCGTATTCGGCAAAGTAGCGCTGCTGAAGCGTGCCGACCGGCGCGCGAACGATAAAGCGGGAAACCCAAGAGCGATCGGCGGCTCGGCTCTGCGGGCTGCGGCCGTCGGCGAGCGGACGGGACGAAAGCACCAAGCCGCACAGCTCGATATGGCTCAGATGCGCCGCGCGCTTAAAGATGTCAAACATGGCCCCGCATGGGGTGAGCTCAACTTGAGATGCCATGACCTAGGCCTCCTTGGTCGTAGAAATAGAATCGGACGATACTTCGACAGGTCCGCCAAAAGTACGGGCAGCTGCGGCTCCACCGGCAAGCGGAGTCGCCATCTGGGCTTTTGTGCGTCGCGGTGCCGAAACAGGAAGTTCAAAGGCAAAGCCCATCGCAAGCAAAAACCACGTAAGCGTATAGGTTGCAACCAAAGCGGCAACAAGGCCGCCCATCACGGCGCGTTGGGAAAATACGCTACATGCAGTCACAACCAGTACCGGAACCTCGCAGGCAGAAAGCGCAAGCACACCCTGCAGGAACCCCGAGCGTCGATCGCGCGCAAGTGCCCCCGCGGCAACGCCGGCCATGCCTGGCAGCGCCAGCGCCAGTGCGGCAATAACACCCGGTAGCGACCCAGACCACACGAGCGATCCCAAAGTCGCCGTCACGCGAGCGCCCGACGCCAGCAGCGCGGCCGAAACCACGACCGCAGCCCAAACCACGCCACAGACGACCGCCGCGCCGACCATCAGCGCGCGACGAACCGCGCGGCCGGACGCATCCATGGGGCACGGCGTGAGCGGCTCGCCGCGGAGCGAACGACCGACATTTTGCGCATAGTGGTCACAAAACGCCGAGAGCGCCGCCTCGACCGCCGCCGGCTCGGGACGATCTTTTTGATGGCTGGACAGACAGGCCATCACCACGTCGAACAGCTGGGCATCGACAAACGCCAGCGCATCGCGTAGCTCCTCGGAATCCGGCTCAAGCCCCAGCTGCTGGGCCTGCTCGGCCGCGGCGAGCGCCACATCGGGCTCGCGATGAAGCAGCTGCGTCAAATCACAACCGGGCGCATGGGCACCAATGGGATAGTCGGGCCGCGTGTCCATCTTGAGACGGTAGGGGCTCGCGATGTCGCGCGTCTTTTTGCGCGAACCCGAGGTGCCCGAAGTGCTCGGCGCGGCTTCGTATGGCGCGATGCCGGCAATGAGCTCGTAAACCGTGCTTGCCGCGGCATAGACGTCAATCGCCGGCGACATACGCAAAGCGCGCAGGTCGGGAATATCGTCGGTGAGCATCTCGGGCGGGGCATAGGCAACCGTCGCGCGACGCAGCGTGGCATAACGCTCCGTAAACGACGCCTTGCCGCCGGTACCGGCCACGGCCGACGCAGGCTCAAGCGCCAGCGACGAGCCAAAGTCGATCAGGCACAGGTCAAAGGTGCCCTCGGCAAGCTGCCGGTCAAGCGGTAGACGCGCCGTACGCACCATAATATTAGCGGGCGAGATATCGCGGTGGGCAAAGCCCTCGCCCACCAGGCTCATACGGCAGAGCAGATCGAACAGGTCGCGACCCAGACGCGCCGCCACAAGCGGCGATAGGCGGCCGGCATCGTCCACGGCAAAGCGCGAGCGCAAGCGGGCGAGCGTCTCGCCCTCGACCCATTCCATGACAATTGCAGGCACACCGTCGACCTCGCCCCAGCCATAGAGGCGGGGAAAGCCCTTAAGGCCCGAAAGGGCGCGATGGCATTCGTATTCCTCGCGAAACGCCGCTTTGAACTTGGCGACCAGCGCCTCATGGGCGGCGGCATCGTCAAACTCATCGCACGTTGGCAAGATGAGCTGCTTGAGTGCCACGGCCTCGCCTTGGGCGTTGACGGCACGCGTCACGCGGCCGATACCGCCACGGCGCATGGTGGCATCGTCGGCAAACAGTATCGTAAAACGACGCAGATAGGCAGGCAGTTCGTCCTGACCGAGCGCAATGGCCGGCTCAAACCCGTCGACACGCGCCAGGCGCAGGCCGACCATGGGATCGCGACCGAGCGATTGTGGTGTGGTGGATGCAAGATCGGTCATCATAGGGCAAGCGCCGCCACGTTATTGTTGAAGTTACCGAGCGCGACGTCATCATCGCCGTAATGGCCGACCCATTGACATAGGTTGGTGTAACAGCCCCACAGATTGGCATACTGCTGATACCACTTTGACCGGGGCGAGAATGTCTGACGACCGAACTCGGCTCGAATGACAAACATCTCCCCGACCAGGCTGTCGCACGGCCTGGGATCTCCCGTAGAGTTATAGGTCGAGACCACGTCATTGGCACGAGAAACATAGCCGTCGAGCATGTTGTACTTGGTCACAAGCCAGCTGTGAATGCTCTCTTCCTCAGCAGCGGAAAGGCCACCGGAGTTTGCATCGTTGTCAGTGTTGCCGCCCGTCGAGCCGCCGTTTCCAGACCCTCCGGCAGAGGAACCCGACCCAGAGCCACCGCCCGAACTCGACGAATCCGAGCCGGAGCCAGAAGTATCCGAGCTACCGGGCTTTCCGGACTGCTGGGCGTCCTGCTCCTTCTGCTGCTCGACCTTATTCACCGTTGCCGCCACGCTATTGTTGGACAACCGATCGATGATCTTGGTGTTGGTGAGCACGATGGTTTTGCCATTGGCAAGCGTGACTTCGTTGTCCGGGGCCTCGGCGCCGTCCGCGTCGCCGGTGCCAAACACAATATGCGCGACCACACTTGCCCAAGCATATCCAGTCGTGGTCCCCAGGTCACTTTTGACCTCATGCCCCACGCGCGGTTCGCGTGCGGCATGTGCCTGCATCATGGACGGCACGGTCATGCCATAGGCAGAAACGCCAGCTATGACCAGCACCAGCGAGCAAGACAGCAGTGCGTACGCCCGCGGCGCCAAGCCCGGTCGGCGTCGCATGCGCACCGCGGCGCCGCGCTTTGTCTGAGTGCCACCGGGCCGCATGCGTTCTCCTCCAACAAAAACACGCCGCTCGGGAGCGGCGCATTCATTCGAATCCATATTTGAGTGTATCAGCGAACCCAAAAGGTTGCGCAACGAATGGGCAAATTAAGGATGCGAGTGGAAGCATCCATGCGATAAGCGGATACAAAGCATCTTTGTTGCACAACAAACTTACAGTCGCACGGGGAAATTATGGCTACCCCGTGCGTCGCGATGAAGACATACGGCAGGAGCAGGCTCGCCACCTAAATCGTGCGACGGGCCTCGATGGCGCGCCCAAGCGTAAGCTCGTCGGCATACTCCAGGTCGCCGCCCACGGGAAGGCCGCTCGCCAGACGCGATACCTCAACGCCCAGCGGCTTGATAGTGCGGGCCAGGTAGCTCGCCGTGGTCTCGCCCTCGATATTGGGGTTGGTGGCGATGATGACCTCGTGGATGTCCTCGTGGCCCAAGCGTGCCAGCAGCTCACGAATGTGCAACTGCTCGGGACCAATCTTGTCCATGGGACTGATCACGCCGCCCAATACGTGGTAGAGACCGTGGTAGCTGCCCGTGCGCTCAATCGCCTGGACATCGCGCGGCTCGCCCACCACGCAAATGCGAGTGGTATCGCGCATCGAATCCTGGCAGATGGAGCACTCGTCGGCCGTGGCGTAGTTAAAGCAGCGGCTGCAAAAGTGAACCTCCTGCTTAACCTCCAGGATAGCCTCGGCCAGGCGGCGCGCCTCCTCGGCATCGGCCTCGAGCAGGTAATAGGCGATGCGCTGGGCCGACTTGGGACCAATGCCCGGCAGACGGCCCAGCTCATCGAGCAATTTTTGCAGACTATGGTTGGCACTCATATATATGCGTGTCTTAGAACGGCATGCCCGGGATGTTGAGGCCGCCGGTGATGGCGCCCATCTGCTTGTTGGCGAGCTCGTTGACACCGCGGACGGCCTCGTTGACGGCAGCCATGATCATGTCCTGCAGCATATCGACGTCCTCGGGATCGAGGGCATCGGGGTCGATGGTGAGGTTGACGAGCTCCATCTCGCCGTTAACGGTCACCTTGACCATGCCGCCGCCGGCAGAGGCGTCGACGGTCTGGGACTTAAGGTTTTCCTGCGCGGCGGCAAGCTGCTCCTGCATCTTGCGAGCCTGCTTCATCATTTGCTGCATGTTCATACCGGCCATGATGGCTCCTTTACGTGCGGCCGCGCGACAAGCTGCAAGGGCAGCCGGAGCGCGACGGGACTTTCAAGCTCAAAAATCGTACCACGGCGTGAGGCCAGCGAACGGGGCGGACACGCTACCTCAGTCGATATACATGTCCTCCAATACAAACCGCACGCAAAGATTATGCAAGGCCGAATTATGCAAGGTTGCATAATATCGCATACTCAATCTAGTAGAGCCGAATCCGGCATTTCATGTGTGCCACTAAATAGCTAAATGCCAAACCGCTGCTCGAGGCGGAGCACATGGCGGCAGGGTATAATTTGATTGTCATAGATTGCAATTTGGAGGTGCCCCATGAATGCCCCCGACGCGCTCCAAAACATCCGCTCAAAACACCCCGTTGCATATGTGGTTCTCTATCTCTTTGTCGTCTGGGTATTACTGGTTATCATCACCCATGCCATAGCTTTTGGAGCAGAACTGCTGATAGCCAGCTCGGACCAGCCCGTCGTCAAATGGGAGACGACCGATGAATGCACCGACGGAACCCGAACCATTTACTACAACAGCCCGTCCCTCTACCAAGAGTTCAAGGTCAAGATAAAGGACTCCAAGATTGTCGATGCCGAACTGGGCTCTTTATTTACAATCGGAGCAACCGTCAACGCCGAGCAAGTCGAGTACACGGACAGCCGCGCGACGTATCGTATCGACCTCAGCATCCTAGGCCGACCGTCACGCGCCTGTCTGCTCGAATGCGATATACGCGGCACCACGTTGCACATGTCCGAAATACAGATGCGCCCGGGCAAGGGGTTCTCTTCTTGAGCAGTATACCCGCCTGCGCAGCTACTCCACCGGCTTGAAGATGGTGGACTGGCCGAAGACGCTGCGGATGAGGGCTTTGGCCTCGTCCTCGGTCTGCGGGATGCTCGGGGCTGCACCCTGATGGCCGAAGGGGCCGCCCGCACCGGAGTTGGACTCCCAGGGAGCTGCAGGAGCGTCCTCCTCTTTGGGGGCAGTTGCAGCGGACTTGGGCGCGGACGCCGCACCCGGCACGTCGAACGGAGGCAGATCGTCCCCACCAGCATCGGCAACAAAACCGCCAACCATGGCATCGTCGTAGGGAACCTGCTCGGATTCCCATGGCGCAGACGGCGCGGCGGGCTGAGCCTTGGGAGCGGACGCGCGCTCGGGCGCTCGGGGCGCGGGCTCGGTCGGGAGCTTGCCCGTGGCAGGAGCGCCGGCGGGGTTGTCGGAGCGCAGCCAGGGGGCTTTGCCCAGGTCAGACGACTTGGGCGCGGGCGAGGCAGGCTTGGGCGCGGGTGTCGGAGCAGCCGGTTTGGCCATGACGGGCTTAGGCGCCGACGGGGTCGGCGCCGCTATCGGTGCTGCTTTTGGCTGCGTCGCGCTGACGTTCGAGGATGCAGGGGCCGCCGAGGACACGGGTTGCGGGTCCGCAGATGCCGCAGCCCGTGCAGATGGAGAATGCTCCTCATGTTGAGGAGCCGGCGTGCCACCTCCATCCAGGACGTAGTCGACGGTGCGACGACCGAAGACCGCACTGACTGTCGGCAGGACCACCGACTGCGTGTCGGCGCGTCCGAGCATCTTGATGGCAAAGGTCGAGCCCGCGGGGAACGAGACCGTGAGCTTGGAGCCGTCGTCTGCTGTGGCGCGGGCATTGAGCAAAAGCCCTGCGTAGGAGGCCTGACGAGCCTTGACGTGTTCGACGACCTCGGCCCATTTGCGCTGGAGCTCACCGGCATCCTCGACCGCGGGGGTCTCGGCGGCACCAGCGGCAGCAACCTGGGCGGCGGTGTTGGGCTGGGGCTTAGGTGCCGGAGCGGTGGCAGGCGCGGGGGCTGCAACGGGCTGAGGCGTCGGAGCCGGCGCAGACTGAGGTGCAGACGCTGCAGGCTTGGAAGCCGACACGGACGCAGAACGGGGCGCAGGCTGAGCCGCCGGAGCGGCAGCACCACGGTCCCAAGGCATACCGCCCTGGCGCGCGGACGTATCAGCGGTGGTAGCAAATGCCGCCGGAGTAGCGGCTCGGGCACCCGAGATCAGCGTCGGCTGCTGGGCAGCAGCGGGTACGGATGCTGCAGGCGCGGTGGCCTGAGCAGCAGCCACGCTCGCCGGCACGGCGCCGTTGGCAACCATGGCCTCCAGACGCGCCACGCGCTCGGCCAATGCCTCAATCGTTAAATCAGCCTCGGGACGTGCCAGACGCGTACAGGCAATCTCGAGCACCAGGCGCACGTCGCTCGCGCCCCTCATCTCCAGTGCGGCATCGTCGAGCACCGTCAGCACGCGGGCCAGGCGGTCGGCAGGATGCTCGCCAAAGGCAGCGGCCTCGGCAGCAAGCGTCTCGGCCTGCTCGGAGCCGCCCTCAAACAGCTCGGCACGGGCACCGGCAACGCAGGCAACGTACACGTCACGCACATGCGCCACCAGGTCGCGCGTCAGCTCCAGCAGGTCGTTTCCTTCCTCGACCTGCGCACGGATCAGTCCATAGAGCTCGGCAACATCGCGATCGGCAATGGCGCGGGAAAACTCGCCCAGAATCTGGTCCGAAACCTCGCCTAAAAGCGAGCGGGCGTCGTCCGCATGCACAGAACCGTTGCCAAAGACGCTCAGCTGCTCCAGTGTGGAGAGCGCGTCGCGCATGCCGCCCTTGGCATGGCGCGCCACGATGGCGAGCGCCTCGTCGTCGTAATCGAAGCCCTCCTGCTCGCATACGTATGCCAGGCGATGCTCAATATCCTCGTTGCCGATGCGATGGAAATCGAAACGCTGGCAGCGCGAGAGGATGGTCTCCAGAATCTTTTGCGGGTCGGTGGTGCACAGCACAAAGATCACGTGTGCCGGCGGCTCCTCGAGCGTCTTGAGCAGCGCGTTGAACGCCGCCGTCGTGAGCATGTGGACCTCGTCGATGATATAGATCTTGTACTTGCCGCGCACCGGGGCAAAGTTGACGGAGTTGATGATCTCCTCGCGCACGTTGTCCACGCCGGTACGGCTTGCGGCATCGAGCTCGTAGACATCGGGGTGGTTGCCCTCGGCAATGAGCTCGCACTCCTCGCAAGTACCGTCGGGCATGCAGCCGCTTGCACCCTCGGCGCGCGCCGCCTCGGCATTGCGGCACAGCAGCGCCTTGGCCAGAATGCGCGCCATGGTGGTCTTGCCCGTGCCGCGCGGTCCGCAGAACAGGTAGGCGTGGGACAGGCGCCCCTCGGTGATGGCGTGCTCGAGCGTCGAGACGATATGCTGCTGGCCCACCACGGAGTCGAAGGTGAGCGGGCGATACTTTCGGTACAACGATTCCATGGGTGCTCCCCCGGGTATACTGAGTCTTGTTGCCGCGGCGGCCATGCGGTCGCACGGCATACTGCATTCCATAATAACCCGTACGGCGAGTCCGCCGCGATAGGAGTCCAAAGAGCATGGCAGACGCAGAGAGCAACCTCATTCCCTCCGAAGCAGCCGACCAGGTCGAGGTCGCGCTCGAGGCGCAGGCCGCGGCCGATGACGGCATTCTGTACCTCAACGAGTATCAGTACGAAAACGACCTCGTCACCGACTTCGCCCGCCTGGTCGCCTCGCCCAGGCGCCGTGGCTCCCTGTACGTCGCCGCCGCGATTGCCGTGCTCATCGGCATCGGCATGCTGGTGGCCGGCGGCAGCTGGATCAAGTTCGGCGTCGTGCTGATCGTGTTCGGCGCCTTTTTGGCCTGGTGGAGCAAAAATCTGCACCATACGCTCGCGCGCGACTTTATCGAAGCCGTCGAGGCAGACGAGTCCATGGGCGGCCGCTACCGCCGCGTCGCCGCCAACGAGGACGGCCTGATGGTCTGGGGCAAGAGCGGCAAGTCGCAGTTCTTCCCGTTTGAGAAGCTCGACCACGTGCTCGACGGCGAGCGCATCTTTGTGGCCATGTTCGCCGACCAGGGCGTGACGATCCCCAAGGACACCTTTGTTCGCGGCGATGCCGAGCAGTTTGGCCCCTTCCTCAAGGCGCGCATCAACAAAAAACTCCGCATCGAGACCAAACGCAAGAAGATGAAGGCCGAGAAGGCCGCAGCCGAAGCCAAGCAGGGCGACAAGCCCCAGGAGACCAAGGGCAAGCAGCGCAAGCAGAAGAAGAACAAGAAGAAGCGCTAAGACCAAACCAGACAGGCAGCCTCACATCCCGTTATCCTCGCCATCCGCCCGAGCGTGCTACACTAGCAGCATCTATGCCACCGCGAACGGCTCGGCTCCGCGCCCGCCACTCGCAAACGAACTTTAAACGCACGAGGGTTGGCCATGCCGCTTTTCTCGCAACATACCGCCCGGTTCTCGCCGGACGTTCCTTTGGAGGGCACCAGCTCTCGCGAGCTGCTCAAGCGGTACCAGCCGCTCGAGACACTTGCGACCGGCGGTTTTGGCTCCATCGAGATTTGCCGCGACACGCACCTGCGCCGCCGCGTCGCCATTAAGCGCATCCCCCTTATCAACGGCGCCGGCATGCCCGCCAGCGACATCATGGATGTCCTGCGCGAGGCGCACACTGCCGCCATGCTTCAACATCCCAATATCGTGCAGGTCATCGACTTTACGCATGACACCGCCTATGCCTACCTGGTTATGGAATATGTCGATGGCATGTCGCTGGCCGAGTTTTTGCATCGCGTGGACGGCCACTCGCTCACCTTTGACGAGGCCGCGGCCATTGCCGATGCCCTGGGCCAGGCGCTCACCTTCGCCCATAGCAATGGCGTACTCCACCTGGACATTAAGCCCGCCAACGTGCTCATCGACCACTCGGGCAATGTAAAGCTCACCGACTTTGGCATGGCGCGACTGTCGTCCGCCGGTGGCTTTGGCGGCTCGCGCGGCGGCACCATCGGCTACATGCCGCCCGAGCAGCTCGATATCGAGACCGGCACGGTCGACGAACGCGCCGATGTCTTTGCCCTTGCCTGCGTTATCTATGAGGGCTTGTGCGGCAGCGCTCCCTTTATGGCGGCCACGCCCGCCGACTCGCTCGACCGCATCATCGGCGGCGCCACCTATCCCAGCGAGCTGATACCACACTTTCCCCCGGGAGCCGAGGCCGCGCTCATGAGCGCGCTCTCCCCCATGCCGCAGGACCGCCCCAACAGCATCGAGGCATTTTGCGACCAACTCCTTGCCGGTCTGGGCAGCGTGCGCGAGGGCCGTCGCAGTCTGGAGCAAATGGTTGGCGAGCTTTCGGATGACGAGCAGGAGCTCGACGATATCGAGCCGTCGTACTACGAGGACGACGCCATCGAGGTCGACCCCGCGCTCGGCTGGGCGGGCACGCGCTGGAGCCATGCGCGCGACTACACCATGCACGCTATCTCGGCGCTAGCGTGCGGCACCTTTAGCTTTTTGCTGATGCAAACAGCCGGGGTCGCGGCGCTTCCCGGCCTGGTCATTGCGGCTATCGCGATCGGAGCGGCAGCCGGCTTGGCACCGCAGATTGGCTCGGCCATCTCGGCCGTGGGCTTTTTGGTGCTCATGGCAAACGCCACCATGCAGGCGCAGGGCATCCTGTCGATGTTGCCCGTCGCGGTGGTCTTTGCCGCTGCCATGTCCGGTTGGTGGATCGCCTGGGGTCGCACCGAGGCTGCCGCGAGCGCCGCGCTCACCTGTGCACTCGCGCTTGGCTGTCTGACTGGCAATACCTTCCTGGCAGCTGGGGTCGCCGCCGGCGTCGCGTCATTTTGGCTCGGCCCGGCAAGCGCCGCCGCGGCAACGGGCATGGGCGTGCTTTTTGCCCGTCTGGCGACGGTCGCGCTTTCAGCCGGAGGCGTGCTGGGGCTCGGTAACGTTGCCGCAGCGCTGGAAGACCCACTCCTTTGGGCTGCCTTTGTGCTGGTCGCGACAACTGCCGCAGCGTCATCTGCGCTGCTCAATGCCCATGCCAAGCGTGCCGACCAGGGCTCAAACCTTGCCGCAATCGCCGCCATCGCCGTCACCGGCATCGGCTGCGCAGCGGCATCCTGTCTTGCACACCATATGGAAATTGCCAGCCTTGCAGCCGCGGTCGCCGCCAAGGCGGCAGTTGCGGGAACCCTATCCTCTATAATCGTTGGGATATGCCTATATTTGCTCGGATACCAAAGAACCTATACGGAGAGTGATCTTTCGTGAACTTCCTGAACATCTTCGAGGACCACGTGGCCGGCATCTTCGGTGCCACCCGTGCCCCGTTCTCCTTTAAGAAGCTTGCCAAGCAGGCCGCTCGCGACATGGAGGATCAGACTCTGGTGATCAATGGCGTCAACACGGCGCCGGCACTCTATACCATCCTGATCGCCGCCGACGACGATCCCATGCTCGCCCCGTTCTACCCCGAGCTTTCGCGCGAGGTCCGCGAGTTTGTGAAAGCGCAGGCCGAAAAGCGCCGCTATGTCTTTGTCGGCGAGCCCCTCGTGCGCTTTATGATCGATCCGCAGCTGCGCGCCGGCAAGTTCTCGGTCTTTGCCGAGAACGTCGATGCGCCCACGCTCGGCCGCCTGTACGAGGAAGAGCGCGCCTACCAAAACGGCCTGGGACAGAACAACTCGGCCGCAAGCCGCGCCGCCAGCGCCCCGCGCGCCGGCCAGCAGCAGTTTGCTGCCCCGCAGCCGCAGCGCCCCGCCGCCATGCCCCAGCAGCAGCCAACGCCTCGCGCCGCCGCTCCCGACCCGCTTGCCACGGCAGATCCCTTCGCGCCTAGTGTCCCCGACCCCGCCGCCGCACCCATCCCGGTGCCGCAGACCGTCTCGCGCGACGCGCTTGCCGGCATGGGCGGAGCCGCCGCGACCGGTGCAGCCGTGGGCCTAGGCGCCGCAGCCGGCATCGCCTCCAACATGGCAAGCACTCGCGCCCCGCAGCGCCCACTCGCCCAGCTCGTCGACGTCGTGAGCGGCGAGAGCCATAGCATCACCTCCGCACAGGTGACCATCGGTCGCGAGCGTTCGGTTTCGGACATCGCCCTGCGCGACCCCAACGTGTCGCGCCGTCACGCCCAGCTCACCTTTACCGGTTCGGACTGGTCGATCGAGGACCTCAATTCCACCAACGGCACGCTCGTCAACAACCGCCGCATTACGCGCTGCCCGCTGCGCAACGGCGATCTGCTGACGTTTGGCCTGAGCACCTTTGAATTTAGGGGATAGTCGCTTATGAACATCGATATCGTCCTTTTTGCAGGCCGCATCGTCCTGGTCGCCCTGCTCTATATCTTCCTGTTCGCCGTCATGAAGACCGGCGTGGGACTTGTGCGCGGACAGCGCCGCGACTCGGCTATCTGGACGATCGATGTGGACAAGGGCCCGCGCGGCATCCGTGGCATCCACGTAGACATGCTCGGCCCCGTCATCGTTGGTCGCTCGCCATCTTCGGACATCTGCATCAACGAACCGTTCGTCTCGGCCTCGCATGCGCGCTTTTCGCTGCAGGGCCCGGCGCTCATCATCGAGGACCTCAACTCGCTTAACGGCACGCTCGTCAACGGCCGCCAGCTTGTGGAGCCTGCAACGCTGCGCGAGGGCGACGAAGTCCAGATTGGCGATGTGGTCATGAAGGTGAACCGTCGATGATCGACGAGGAGAACAAGTCCGCAACTATGACCGAGGCACCGGCCGCCGCCACAGCTGCGCCGGCCCACGCCGCTCCGGCGGGCTCCGCACCCGTGGAACCCGAGGACACTGTGTTCTCCCTGCCTCTTTCGCATGTCACGCATGATATTTCTGATCTCGCCGATAACGAGGACGAAGAAAATGCCGTAGCGGCGCCCATCGGCGCACATGCTGCGGATCAGCCCACAGCGCCCGAAGCAACCCCGACGCCGGCTCACTTTGCAGAGCCCGTCGCCGCGGCAATCAACGAGAGCGCTGCGGTGTTTGCGGCACCCGAGCCCGCCGCGCCGGCGTTTCCCATAGCCCCGTCATCCGAGGTTG
>CAJMMX010000018.1 GCA_905214615.1 uncultured bacterium
GTTATTCGTTTGTAAAGCCGAGCCGCGCTTGCGGTAAGGGTCTATCAGATGCCCGTAATAAAGCGCAGCTGACGCGGGCGCTGCCCGATCGAGATCGTATCTTTCCAAACAGCAAAGCGGGCAGGGTGCCCGCGAGTCGCTTGTATGAAAGGAAGATCATGCTCGATCAGGCTTATTCTCGTCGTCAGTTCCTCGGCCTCGCTGGTGGTCTTGCCAGCATCGTCGGCCTCGGTCTCGTTGGTTGCGGCGGCGCAGGCGCAACCGACGCCGCCGACAAGGGTAGCGCCGCTGCTGCCGAGTCCGTCTCGGGCGAGGTAACCTACGACGGCGCCTCCTCGTTCCAGGCTCTCGTCGAGGCTGCTGCCGAGAAGTTTATGGATGCCAACCCCGACGTCTCCGTCTCCGGTTCGGGCAACGGTTCGGGCAAGGGCCTGACCGCTGTCGCCGCCGGCACCGTCACCATCGGTAATTCCGATGTCTTCGCCGAGACCAAGCTCGAGGCCGATCAGGTCAAGAACCTCGTCGATCACGAGGTCGCCGTCGTGGGCATGGGCCCCGTCGTCTCCAAGAACGTGACAGTCGACGACCTGACCCTCGAGCAGCTCAAGGGCATCTTCTCCGGCCAGATCACCAACTGGAAGGAGGTCGGCGGCGACGACGCCAAGATCGTCGTTCTCAACCGCAAGGCCGGCTCCGGCACCCGCGCCACCTTCGAGGCCGCCGTCTTTGGCGACGAGGCCGTCGACTTTAAGGGCGACGCCGAGCTCGACAAGTCCGGCGATGTCCAGACTCAGATGGGCAGCACCGACAACGCCATCTCCTACCTTGACTTCTCGCACTTCGATGACTCCAAGTTCAACGCCATCATGGTCGAGGGCGTCGAGCCCAAGAGCACAAACGTCACCGACGACTCCTTCAAGATCTGGGCGACCGAGCACATGTACTGTGCTAAGGACGCCGACGAGGCCACCACGGCCTTCCTGAAGTTCATGCTTTCCGACGACGTCCAAGGCAAACTCGTCGAGGAGCAGGGCTTTATCCCCGTCTCTGCCATGAAGGTCGTCAAGGACGCCAGCGGCAAGGTCTCCACTAAATAGGTAATCGCCCCGGAAAGGTTTGCAATGGCAAAACAGCTGCCAAAGCGCGACCTTGAGAACGTGGGCCTGGGCGTCACGGGCGCGTGCGTAGCGCTCGTGACGCTTGTTGTTGCCGCGCTCATCTTTATGGTCGCCCAAAAGGGTCTCTCGGCTTTTCTCAAGGACGGCGTTTCGGTCGTCGAGTTCTTTACCGGCACCAAATGGGACCTGGCCAACACGGCCGAAAACGGCCTGCCCTACACCGGCGCCCTGCCCCTGATCGTCACCTCGTTTGCGGTCATGGCGCTCTCCACGCTCATTGCGCTGCCCATCGCCATCGGCTCTGCCATCTTTGCGGTCGAGATCCAGCCTAAGTTTGGGTCCAAGGTCTTTCAGCCGCTTATTGAGCTTTTGACCGGTATTCCCTCGGTCGTTTTTGGCCTAATCGGCTTTCACGTGGTCGTCGGCCTTATGAAGAGCGTTTTCCACGCGAGCACGGGCCTGGGTATCTTGCCCGGCGCCATCGTGCTAGCCGTCATGATCTTGCCGACGATGACCACGCTTTCGGTCGATGGCCTGCGCGCCGTGCCCAGCAGCTATCGCCAGGGTTCGCTTGCGCTGGGCTACACCCGCTGGCAGACCATCTGGCACGTGGTACTTAAGTCCGCCATGCCGTCGCTCATGACCGCAGTCATCCTTGGCATGACCCGCGCCTTTGGCGAAACGCTCGCCGTGCGCATGGTCATCGGCGGTATTGAGGCCATGCCGACGTCGCTGCTGTCGCCGGCGTCGACCATCACCACCACGCTCACCACGTCCATGGCGGTCTATGCCGAGGGTTCGGCCCAGGACGACGTCCTGTGGGCACTCGGTCTGCTGCTGATGGGTATGAGCCTCATCTTTATCCTGATCATCCATCTCATTGGCCGCAAGGGGGCGAAGGCTCGTGGCTAGCATGCGCATCCACATCGACGAGGCGAGACTCGGGCTTGTCCAAAAGCAGGACCGCATCGCCACGGGCGTGCTGACGGCGATTGTCGCCATCGTCATGCTTATCGTCGTCTCCATGGTGGCCTACATCCTGTTCGAGGGTATCTCGACGCTGTTCCAACCGGGCTTCCTCACGCAGCCCGCGCGCGCCAACGGAACCCAGGGCGGCGTGCTCTACCAGCTGTTCGACTCGTTCTACCTGCTGCTGATCACCTTAGGTATATCGGTGCCCATCAGCCTGGGCGGCGCGGTGTTCTTGGTTGAGTACGCGCCGGACGGACCCATCCGCGACATCGCCTCCACCGCCATCGAGACGCTGTCCTCGCTGCCTTCCATCGTCGTCGGCATGTTCGGCTTTTTGGTGTTCTCGGTGCAGCTGGGCTGGAAGTATTCCATCATCTCCGGCGCCGTCGCACTCACCATGTTCAACATCCCCATCCTGGTGCGCGTGATCCAGCAGGCGCTCGAGGACGTGCCGCAGGCCCAGCGCGATGCGTGCCTGGCCATGGGCCTCACCCGTTGGGAGGCTACGCTGCACATCCTGATTCCCGAGGCCATGCCCGCCATCGTGACCGGCATCGTGCTTTCGGCCGGCCGCGTGTTTGGCGAGGCCGCGGCGCTGCTCTTTACCTCGGGCATGAGCTCGCCGGTTCGCCTGAATTTCTTGAGCTTTAACCTGTCGTGCCCCACTTGCGCCTGGAACGTGTTCCGCCCCGGCGAGTCGCTCGCCGTGCACATCTACAAGATCTATGGCGAGGGCAGCCCCGAGGCCCAGCAGATCGTTTGGGGCACCGCGGCGCTGCTGATGATCTGCGTGCTGCTGTTTAACGTAATCGCCCGTATCGTGGGCAAGCAACTGGCAAGGAGGATGACGGCCGAATGAGCAAGATGAATACAACGCCCGCAACCGAAGCGGCATCGTCCGAGACCCAGGACTTTCTGTCGAGCGTGGGGCAAAGCGAAAAGCACGTGCGTGTGAGCGGCAAGGCCGTGAGCGACGAGGTCGTACTCTCCACCAAGGACGTCAACGTGTACTATGGCGATCACCATGCGCTGCACAATACGTCGCTCGACTTTCACAAGGGCGAGATCACGGCGCTCATCGGGCCTTCGGGCTGCGGCAAGTCGACCTTCTTGCGCAGCCTCAACCTCATGAATCGCGAAATTCGCGGCTGTCGCGTGGAGGGCGAGATCAACTACCGCGGCCGCAACGTGAACACCAAGACCGAGAACACCTACGAGCTGCGCCGGTCCATTGGCATGGTGTTCCAGCAGCCCAACCCGTTCCGCAAGTCCATTCGCGACAACATCACGTTTGCGCCCAAGCGCCACGGCATCACCGACCGCGACGAGCTCGACCGCATGGTCGAGGAGAGCTTGCGCGGTGCGGCGCTGTGGGACGAGGTCAAGGACAAGCTGGACAAGAGCGCCTACGCGCTTTCGGGCGGCCAGCAGCAGCGTTTGTGCATCGCGCGCACGCTCGCGCTCAACCCCGACGTGATTCTGTTCGACGAGCCCTGCTCGGCGCTCGATCCCATCTCGACGCTGGCAATCGAGGACCTCATGTCGTCGATCGTTGCCGACCGCGCCATCGTCATCGTGACGCACAACATGGAGCAGGCGTCGCGCGTGTCCAATCGCACGGCATTCTTCTACATGGGCGATATGGTCGAGTACGACGAGACCGACAAGATTTTCCAACGGCCCAAGGATAAGCGGCTGAATGATTACCTCACCGGCATGTTCTCCTAGTCCGGGACATGCTTGAGGCCCGCGGCGGCCACAGTCGCCACGGGACTGATTGGAGAGGCGGGTCATCTCTTGCGGGAGATGGCCCGCTTTTTTGTGTCGTGTGCGCCCCGCCTTTTCGCTGCTATCATGGACAACGTTGAATTTCTACGAAGGAGCAGGGCATATGGCGATTCTTTTGGGATGCGATTCCATCAGCCTAGAGTTTCCCACCAAGCATATTTTCGATAGCGTGACGCTCGGCGTGGGCGAGGGCGACCGCATTGGTATTGTCGGTAAAAACGGCGACGGCAAGTCGACGCTGCTGAGCGTGCTCGCCGGCACGCTGGAGCCCGATGACGGACGCGTGACGCACCGCCGCGGCACCACGATCGGTCTACTCGGCCAAAAGGATCAGCTTGTCGACACCGATACCGTGCATCATGCCGTTGTGGGCGACACGCCCGAGTACGAGTGGGCGTCGAGCCCCCGTACGCGCCAGATCCTCGCCGGCCTCATTAGCGATGTGCCCTGGGAGGGCATGGTAGGCGAGCTCTCGGGCGGTCAGCGCCGCCGCGTGGACCTCGCGCGCCTGCTGATCGGCGACTATGACGTGCTCATGCTCGATGAGCCCACCAACCACCTGGACATGCGCACCATCAACTGGCTTGCGCGTCACTTAAAGGCCCGCTGGCAGCGCGGCCAGGGCGCCATGCTCGTGGTCACGCACGACCGCTGGTTCTTGGACGAGGTCTGCACCAGCATGTGGGAGGTCCACGACGGCCAGGTCGATCCCTTCGAGGGCGGCTACTCGGCATATATCCTGCAGCGCGTGGAGCGCGACCGCATGGCCGCCGTTACCGAGGAGCGCCGTCGCAACATGGCGCGCAAGGAGCTCGCGTGGCTGAGCCGCGGCGCCCAGGCGCGTTCCACCAAGCCCAAGTTTCGCGTTGAGGCTGCTCGCGAGCTGATCGCCGACGTACCGCCCGTGCGTGACGAGCTGGAGCTCAAGCGCCTTGCCGTGAGCCGCCTAGGCAAGCAGGTCATCAATGTCATCGACGTGGATGCCGGCTATGCGGATACCGATGGTGCGCCCAAGCAGGTGCTCACCGATGTGACCTGGCTCATCGGCGCGGGCGACCGCTATGGTCTTTTGGGCGAGAACGGCGCCGGCAAGTCGACCTTGCTCGACGTGATCCAGGGCAAGATTGAGCCCACGCGCGGCCGTGTGAAGATTGGCCAGACGGTGCGCTTTGGCGTTCTGTCGCAGCAGCTCGAGGAACTCGAGCCCTACATGGGTGACACGATCCGCGAGGTGCTCGGCAACTATAAGAAGTACTACGTCATCGACGGCAAGGAGACTTCGCCCGAGAAACTTTGCGAGCGCCTGGGCTTTACGACACAGCAGCTCTGGAGTCGCATCGGCGATCTTTCGGGCGGCCAGCGCCGTCGCCTGTCGCTGCTGCTGACGATCCTGGACGAGCCCAACGTGCTTATCCTGGACGAGCCCGGCAACGACCTGGATACCGATATGCTGGCGATTGTCGAGGACCTGCTCGACGGCTGGCCCGGCACGCTGATTCTGGTGACGCACGACCGCTTTTTGATGGAGCGCGTGACTGACCAGCAGTGGGCGCTGCTCGATGGCCATCTGACGCATATGCCTGGCGGCGTCGACCAGTACCTGCGCCTGTGCAACGCCACCGCCGAGGGCGAGCCCGTGGGTGCACCGAGCGCCAAGACCGGCACGTTTGACACCGGTGCCGCGGCGGCTGCGGCCGAAAAGCCCAAGTCGAGCGGCCAGCCCAATGGCCTTTCCAACGCCGAACGCCAGAAGCTTCGCCGCGAGGTGAGCTCGCTCGAGCGCAAAATGGAGACGCAGCGCGCCCGCGTGGAGGAGGCCGAGGCCGCGATGGCTCAGGTCGACCCCACCAACTACACGGCGCTGGGCGAGCAGCAGACAAAGATCGACGAGGCCCACGCCGCCATGGACGAGTTGGAGATGGCGTGGCTCGAGGCGAGCGAGAGGCTCGAGGGCGAGGAGTAGGCGAGGATGATCAAGGCCGCGTTTTTCGATATCGACGGCACGTTGCTGAGCTTTAAGACCCATCGGATTCCGGCGTCGGCGCAGCAGGTGCTCGACAGCTTTCATGAGCAGGGGATTGCGTGCGTGATCGCCACGGGTCGCCCGACCTATCAGATGCCCGATTGGCTGTTCGAATTGGGTTGGGATGCGTACATTACGCTCTCGGGCCAGCACTGCTTTGATGCCGAGGGGGTTTACCGCAGCTGCCCGATCGATCCGGACGACGTTGCGGTGATCGTGGACCAGGTGGCGCAGGGACGTTACGACTCGCTGTGTATGCAGGGCGAGAACTCGTTTGTGAACCGCCTGTCCGAGCGCGTGGTGACGGCCGGCAACAACGCGGGGATCGTCTACCACGAGGAACCGTTTGAGCGCGCCTTTGACGCACCGGTCTACCAGTTCTGCGCCTTTGTGGACCCGGCCGACGAGCATATCGTGACCGATGCGGTGTCGCATTCGCTCACTACGCGCTGGTGCGATCTGTTCTGCGACATTATTCCGGCAAACGGCGGCAAGGACCTGGGTGTGGCGGCGACGCTGGAGCGCCTGGGCATCGACGCGAGCGAGGCGATTGCCTTTGGCGACGGCGAGAACGACCTGTCGATGTTCTCGGCCGTGGGCACAAGTGTGGCAATGGGCAACGCGCAGGCGACCGTGAAGGCCGCAGCGACCTACGTAACGACCGCCGTGGATGACGACGGCATCTACAACGCCGCGAAGCACTTTGGCCTCGTGTAGCTGCGACCCGGCACTTGGGGACGCTCCTTATCTGCCGGCAGCTGGGGACACTCCTTGCGGGGCGTTCCCATTTTGTTTTCGTCCCGCACGTTTTGTGAAACGCGGCTAACTTTTTGGTCAATGCAGTAAGACATGGTCAACTTTTGCGGTAAAGTAAGCCAAGGAAAGTATCAGAAGGCTAACTAGCAATCATCGCGAAAGGCGGCCCATGGCCCTACGTGAATCCGGAGAAGACTATCTCGAATCGATCTACGTTCTGTCGCAGCGCCAAGGCACGGTGCGCTCAATCGACGTCGCCGAATACCTGGGCGTGACCAAGGCGAGCGTTTCCAAGGCCATGGCGACGCTGGAAAGCAACGGCTATGTCGAAATGGGCAAGCGCGACGTTCATCTGACGGAGCGTGGTCTGGAGGTCGCTCGCCAAATGTGGGAGCGCCACTGCTTTTTTGTGGGGCTGCTCGAGGACGCAGGCGTTTCGGCAGAGGTTGCCTCGCAAGAGGGCTGCCACATGGAGCACTGCCTAAGCGAGGAAAGCTTTGAGAAGCTAAGGGCAATGCTGGGCCGGGACGGCGACCGGGATCAGTAACCCCATCAACCAAGTCTAACTCAGCCAAGGAACCCCGCCAGCAAGCGATGCCCAAGAACCACCGGCGATGTTGCCGCAGGTCCCGGCAGGGATGTCCCCTCCAAAACATTCCGCAAGTGGCCCCGTTGTCTATAGCCCCGTAGGAGCAGGACAACGGGGCCACATTTGCCGAGGACGTTTTGGAGGGGACATCCCTGCCGGGACCGTCCGAGTACAAGCTACAGGTTCTTGACACCCATCGCGCGCATGGCGTTCAGGATGGCGATGATCGCCACGCCTACGTCGCCAAAGACGGCAAGCCACATATTGGCGATACCCAGCGCTGCCAGCACAAGGATCAGCAGCTTAATGCCCAGCGCAAAGATTATGTTCTGCCAAACAATCGACATGGTCTTGCGCGCCACGCGGATCGCGCGGGAAATGTTGGACGGCTTGTCGTCCATCAGCACCACGTCGGCGGCCTCGATCGCGGCGTCGGAGCCCATGGCGCCCATGGCAATGCCCACATCGGCGCGCGTAAGCACAGGCGCGTCGTTGATACCGTCGCCGACAAAGGCGAGCTTGCCCTTGCCACTTTCGGCCGCGAGTAGTGCCTCAACGCGCTCGACCTTGTCGCCCGGCAGGAGCTGCGCGTGGAACTCGTCGAGACCGAGTTGCTTGGCCACAGACGCTGCAACCTCCTCGCGGTCGCCCGTGAGCATGACGGTGCGGTTGATACCGGCGGCATGCAGGTCGCGAATCGTTTGCTCCGCATCGGCCTTAACGGTGTCTGCAATCACGATGTGGCCGGCGTACACGCCGTCAACGAGCACGTGGAGGATCGTGCCGACAACCTCGCAGTCCGGTGCTTCAACGCCGGCCGCGCCGAGCATCTTGGCGTTGCCAACGACGACGTGCTTGCCGTCGATGGTTGCCGTCACGCCGTGGCCCGCGTCGTTGGCGGAGTCGCTCACGCGCTTGGGGTCGACCTCGCCCTGGTAGGCGTCGCGCACGGACTGCGCGATGGGGTGATCGGAGAACGACTCAGCAAGGGCTACGACTTCGAGCAGCGACTGCTCGGTATAGCCAGCCTCGGGGTGCACCGCGACGACTGAGAACGTGCCGTTGGTGAGGGTGCCCGTTTTGTCGAAGACGATGGTGTCCACGTCGGCGAGCGTCTCGAGGTAGTTGGAGCCCTTGATGAGAACGCCCAGCTTGGACGCGCCGCCGATGCCGCCAAAGAAACTCAACGGTACGCTGATCACGAGGGCGCACGGGCAGCTGACGACCAGGAAGGTCAGGCCGCGCAGGATCCAATCGGACCAAGCGCCAGTCACCAGGCCGCCGCCAAGCGCGAGCACCGCGGCAGCGCCAGTGACGGCGGGGGTGTAGACGCGGGCAAAGCGCGTGATGAAGTTCTCGGTGCGCGCCTTCTTTTCGCTGGCATTCTCCACGAGCTCCAGAACACGCGCGACGGTTGACTCGCCAAAGGGCTTGGTGGTGCGCACGTGGATGAGGCCCGTCATGTTGATGCAACCGCTGATGATATCGTCGCCGGTCTTGGCCGGGCGGGGGACCGACTCGCCCGTGAGTGCGGCGGTGTCGAGCTGGGTTTCGCCCTCGACGATGACGCCGTCGATAGGCACGCGCTCGCCGGGCTTGACCACGATCACGGTGCCGACGGCGATGTCATCGGGAAAGACCTGTTCGAGTGTGCCGTCGGCTTGCTCGACGTTAGCGTAGTCGGGCGCGATGTTCATCATGGCACTGATCGACTTGCGGCTCTTGCCCACGGCGTATGCCTGGAACAACTCGCCGACCTGGTAGAACAGCATGACAGCGGCACCTTCGGCCATGTGCGGGTCGGTGTCGGGGAAGAGCACCATGGCAAACGCGCCGATGGTCGCGACGGCCATGAGGAAGCTCTCGTCGAAGGCCTTGCCGCGGCGGATGTTATTGAATGCCTTTTGCAGTACGTCGTAGCCGGCAATCAAAAACGGCACGAGGAACAGCACAAAGCTGGCGTAGATGTTGCCGGGCTCCCCAAATGCGATAGTGAGGGCGCCGAGCTCGTCGAGGGCATAAACAACGGCAAAAATGCCCAGTGCTACCAGGATGCGGTTGCGCTTATGCTCAAGGGACTCTCTCTTCTTGCGCTTCTTCTTTTTCTTTTTGGGATCGGCGGCTGTCATGATTCAAACCTCTCATTTGAGTTTATGAACACTCGCTCATATAATTTCGCGAGCAAAGGCCGCGGCAAGCGCGGCCTCGCAGGTCAACGTATGCGCGGGTTAGAGAATGATCTCGCAGTCCGGCTCGGCGTCGGCGGTGAACTCAACGACGCGGTCCAGGACCTCGTCGAACTTGGCGTCGTCGGCCTCGAGCGTCAGCTTCTGGGTCATAAAGTTGACCGAAACGGACTTGACGCCCTCGAGCTTGGCAAGTTCGTCCTGAAGCTCGCGCGCGCAGTTGGCGCAATCGATCTCGTCGAGCTTGAACTGCTTTTTCATGGTGGGTTCCTTTCCCTGTGTTAGCGGTCTGGGTGCCGGCCGCGCTGATACCGTGGTTGATTGCTATTCGCAGATATGGCTCATGCCCTGGTTAAGCATGGTGTAGACGTGATCGTCGGCGAGCGAGTAGAGAATGTTGCGGCCGTCGCGGCGGAACTTGACCAGGTGCGACTGCTTAAGCGTGCGCAGCTGGTGCGATACTGCCGACTGCGAGGTTGCGGTCGCTTCGGCGATGTCAGCCACGCAGAGCTCGCGGCCCATAAGGGCATAGAGGATCTTGATGCGTGTGGTGTCGCTGAAGACCTTGAACAGGTCGGCCAGGTCGTACAACAGCTCCTCGTCGGGAAGGTCCTCGGGCGAGCAGGTGGTGGGGACGATCAGCTCGGTGGCCTCGATGCCAGTCTTTGTTTCATCAGCGTGGCTGCTCATTGCAACATCCTTTCATATGAACATGCGCTCATATAACTTACTTCCGATTATATGAGCGCATGTTCATATGTCAATACTATTTACGTTAATTTCGATGACTGCTTGCCGCCTCTGCGATTTTCTGCGGGTTGGGAGACATCGACGCAATGCTCGCCAACATATTTCGAGATGTTCGGCCAGCATGCTAAGAAAGCCACCTTGAGAAGCATTAGAACTGTTCATATTTGTACTTTATCGTGTTAAATACCGCGAGAATCAGTTCTTCCTCTACGGGAGTTCCTGCAGAATCAGTTTTATCTAAAGTTATATTGAGCATTGCTGCAGCCAATCTGGCACATCGGTGGCCGAATAAGTCGAAAAATGTAGGTGGACATCCGCAGAGATCGCCTTTAGAAGAGCGAATTCTCAATTAGATCAATAATCGTGTCGTCTTCCGTGCGGTTTTCATCGATTTTTGCGAACATGTCGCATTCCCAAGGCCCATTGATTTCCTCAGCAAGGGCCCCGACGTGTTGCATGTCGTCGGGTTCTGGCACATCGTTGATGCTCGGGTCATCAGCTTGCGGATATTGGCTTGCAATTTCGCGCTTGGCGGCCTCTTCTTCTTTGAGTGTCTCCAGGACGCGGCGACCGTATTCGAAGTAGCGCCGCAAGACAAATTGACGAAGAGTTTCTTGCAGGATGGCGAAGTTATCCGGGAGTCGACCGGGCCATATCTTCTCGCGAATGCGAATCGCTTCCATGACCCGCCTAAAAGCGGACTGCTTGAAAAACGAATGACGACTAACTGTGATAACGGCATATCCCATGTTTCGCAGCGTGTTTCGGCGTTCCTCGTCAATTGATTGCTGTTCGGGCTCGTCGTGGTAAAAGCCGTTGTATTCGATATCGGTCATCGAATTTTCGAGCAGCGCGTCGAGGTAGAAAACCGTCCGTCGCGTTAGGGCGGCGTATCTTTTGGGGACTGGGATCGGATAGTCCGTTTTGATAGCGCGTATGGCTAAGCCACCCATTGACTTGGGCATTGTCAGCATCATGACAAACGCCGTTTCGAGTGGGGAGCGACAGCCTTCGCGTACATAAGAAAGTGCCTTAAGTGCTTTATTAGATCCACGATACCCCGATGCCTCTGAAAAGAAGGCTCTGAGCTCTTCAACGCTGGTTAGGGCTGGGCGCTCGCGATATTGAGTTTCGTCGGACGTTCCAAGCGCGTAGGAGCCGCAGATTTCAAAGTAATACTCAACGAGCTCCGAAAGGTTGAGGTCGGCTGTTGCTTCTAACGCGCACAGCTTGATGTCGACGATGTAGACGTTCGGCTCGAGTTCTAGGTAGCTTTCTGCATCAAACGTATAGCGCGTGCAGTGGCAGATGCAGCCCTTGCGGTGCCTTTTGGCATTATTGGAAAACGTCAGCACATGGATGCTTTCAGAATCGACATTCTTTCTGTTGAGCCATGCTCGCGCCGCTTCCAGGTTGGACGTGGTCGGCGCAGACACCTTGATCTTTTCCATAGATATGGGATCGGTCGCGTGGCTTGCGAGCGAGTTGACTGTTTGGTATACAGCGCGTGCCGTGGTATGTGACAGAACGATTCCCATACGCGCATGATGGCATAGCGGACGCCATATACGCTCGAAACTTCGGGCAACGGTATTGGGGCGCGGCTTATCTTCTGCGAACGGTGGGTTTTTGAGCTGTCGTATTGAGGGGGGGCAGCTTCGGCTGGGGAGGTTTCTGTCGGCTGCCCCATTTTGGTGAACTTTAGTTGCGGATTCGTAGCTTCTAAGCGTTTTTGCCGACCGCTCAGATGCCTCACCAACATAATTTGAGTTATTCGGCCTTATCCTATACGAATGGTGTGATCGCAACGTCTTATTCGAATTGATTCAGGTAGATTTATAGGGCTTGGTTGCGAAATTGGGGCGACTATAGCGCTCGATTGCGGTTCAAGGGGCCTCGACTAGTGGTTCAGCTGGCCGAACAACTCGAAAAAAGTAGGTGGGCCAATCTGCCGACTATGTGAAGCATGCGTATTTGCTCGTTTTGATTAAAACTAGGGTGCAGCCATAAGACTGCGCCCTAGTTTACTGCGTGCCGGTGCGTCCAGACGGATTGCACTGTGCCTGGCAGGCGCTCCCGCAGATGGATCGGTTATTTCGCAAACAGGTTCTTGAGGTTGAACTCGGCCTGTACCGTGCGGAGCATGAGGTCGGTGTCGTCCAGACCCAGATGCTGCTCGTTGGCGTCGGGCGCGAGGGTGCCGCGACGGCGTGCCCAGTTCTCGAGCGCGGCGGGGGCGGACTCGCGGGGGAGCGAGCGCACGTCGGCGTCCAGGCTGCGGCAGATCTGGCGCGAGTCGATGACGATGATCTTACCCGCGCGGCGTGCCTCGGCGTAACCGTCCAGGTGAATCTTGAACCAGCTGTCCTCAAAGGCGGCGTTATGCGCCATGTACGGGTACTTCTTCATAAGCTTGAGCAGCTGCTTTTGCAGCTCCTTGTTCTCGCGGAAGGGCGTTTTGCCGTCGATGTCGTCCCAGGTAATGTGGTGGATATTCGACAGCGGCACATCTTCGCCGCGGTAGATGTCGGGCAGGCCGCAGTAGTGTGCCTCGGCGTCATGCGGGACGGCGTCGCTGGTGAGCTCCATGATCTCCCAGCCCACGTTGATGATATAGCCGCGCTCGGGTGCACGGCCGGTGGTCTCGATGTCGATACCGAGCACGGTGCCCTGGATGGGCTTGCGGGCGTAGGCCACGCCGAGCGCGTCGCGGTCGCCGCGGATTTCGCGCATAACGGACGCGGCGGTGCGCTTTTGCATCTTGCCGATGGCGGCGCAGGTGTCGGCATCGGACAGGCCGCGCGAGAGCGTCGCGGGCGTCACGTTGCGCAGACGCGCCTCGCCAATCTGGTCGCACAGGTCGCGGTTGCGGTCGGCCAGGTCGCGCACGGTGGCAAAGTCGAAGCCGGGGTCGCCCTCGGCGGTAAAGTACTCGGTCTCGAGCACCTTGAGGGCCTCCTCGCCCTTCTGGCGCTCGGACTCCATGGCGCCGTGGTCGCCGTAGATAAACATGGGGATAAACGGCTGGCGCTCGTATTCGAGTGCTTGCGATACGTTCATATGCTACTCCTTGGACGGGCCGCGTTGTGCGGCTCGAGGTTACTGAGTTATGGCGAGATGATAGTTTACCATAGGCAACTATTGGCACCGCGCCCGGGACAACTACAATACCCTAGTTGACCGCTAGGACTTTTACAATGCTGCCGAAAGACACGAAAGGTTCCATCCGTCATGGATTTACTGATTGATATTCTGCTCGACGCCGGCAAGGACACGCTGTCGCTGGTGCCGTTTTTGTTGGTGACGTATCTTGCTCTCGAGACACTTGAGCACGTTGCGGGCGACCGCGTCAACGGCGCTATCAAGCGCGCCGGCGCTGCGGGTCCCGTGGTTGGCTCGCTGCTGGGCATGGTGCCGCAGTGCGGATTTTCGGCCATGGCAGCAACGCTGTACGCCGGCCGTGTCGTGACCTTGGGCACGTTGGTGGCGGTGTTCCTTTCGACCTCCGATGAGATGCTGCCGCTGTTGCTTGCCGAGCAGGTTCCCGTGCAGACTATGGCGATGCTTTTGGCTTCGAAAGCGCTGATCGCACTGGTCACGGGTTTTATCGTGGACGCTGCCATTCGCGGCCTGCGCCGTAACGCCCGCGCGCACGCGGCGATTCGCCGTACCGTGCTGGGAACCGCGGCCAACCCGGCCCACGTGAACTGCGCGCACGACGACCACAGCGGCGGTGACATCATCGACGAGGTGGCCGAGGCAGGCGTGAGCGCCGACCACATCCACGAGCTGTGCGAGCGCGACCATTGCGGTTGTGATGAAGACGAGGACGAGCACGAACACGGACATGGCCACGATCACGGTCATGAGGGCGAACATGAACACCATGATGGTCACGGTCACTCTCACTCCCACGAAGGGACGCCTGTCCTGTCGATCATCCGCAGTGCGATCTCGCACACCGTGCAGGTCTCGGTATTCATTTTTCTGGTGACGCTGATTCTGGTCGCCGTGCTCGAGACGTTCGGCGAGTCCGCGATCGAGCAGTTCCTGCGCGGCAACGAGACACTCGCTGTCCTGGGTTCGGCGCTTGTCGGGCTGATTCCCAATTGCTCGGCGAGCGTGGTCATTACACAGCTGTATCTGGAAGGCGCGCTGCAACTGGCGCCGATGCTCGCCGGCACGCTCATTTCCGCCGGCGTGGGTTATCTGGTGCTGTTCCGCACCAACCGCAGCGCCCGCGAAAATGCCGTGTTCCTGATCATGATGTACGTCATCGGCGCTGGCTGGGGCCTCATCCTCTCCGCCGTTGGCCTCTAAGTGGGCCTAAAAAATGGGCTTCAAATAGCCATGCTCAGCGCCTGCGCAATGCGGCGACGCATGGCATTTTGAAGCCCGTTTTTTGTTGAGCCATGGATTCCGAGCGCTCACACCGCTCAAAACAAAAAGGTAGATTTCCGGACATGTCCCAAAAATCTACCTTGGTTAGCGCAGCAGCTCGGTGAGGTTGCGTTTAAAGCGGGCGCGGTCTTCGCTGGTAAATGCCGCCGGCCCGCGAGTGCGTCCGCCGGCGCGGCGCACCTTCTTTTCCTCGTGGCGAATAAACAGCTGCATGTCGATGGTTGCTTTGTCGTAGACGCGCCCGCGCACACCGATAGCGGCGGCATCGCGCCCGAGCACCATGCTCGCCAAGCCAATGTCCTGCGTCACGACCACGTCGCCCGCCTGCAGGCGTTCGACAATGGCAAAGTCGGCGCTGTCGGCGCCCACGCTCACGTCGAGCGTCGTGACCCAAAAGCCGCGTCGCGCGTGCTCGGCATCGCGCGGGTCGTCGCGGCGAATCTGCCGTTCCAGGTTTTGCGTGCTGTTGCCGGCGATAACAACGGCGACGCCCGCCCGCCGCGCGCAGTCAATCGACTCGCGCGTGACCGGGCAGGCGTCGGCATCAATAAAGAGCGTTCGCGGCATCTAGTGCACCAGTTTGCCAAATTGAATAGCGCGAACAATCAGCGTTACGCCAAACACCAGCAGCGCGGCGCCGCTAAAGATGACGAGCATCTTGGCCGACCACAGCGGATAGATAAACACGAACATGCCGGCGATGATGGAAAGTGCGCCGCTCAGGATGGCGAGGGCGCGGTTGGACGAAAGCTCGGACTCCAGAATGGACATGACACCTTCGACAATCCAGCCAAAGCCGGCCACGATAACCACCATCGTGGTGAGCGTCGCGGTCGAGAAGGCCTGGTTGCGCAGGATTATGACGCCGCCCAGAATGATGAGCAGGTTGGAGATGATGCTCGTAACGCGCCAGCCGGTGGGCAGCAGCGGCTCGAAAACAGCGGTAAACAGCCTGATCGCGGCCGTGATCACAAAGTAGATGCCCAAGACGGTCGTCAGGAAGACGAGGGATTTGGCGGGCGCAAACAGCAGTGCGATGCCGGCGACGAGCGCCAAGACGCCCGTGATGGCGTAAATCCAGCGCACGGCCTTGACGGCCTTGCCTGCCATGCTTTTCTCGTCAAATCCAAACTGGCTCGATTTTTGGTCATCGTTCTTAAAGATGCCCATAATGTCTCCTTTCCGTGCGGCGTAAGCCCTGATCGTTACAACCAGTATCCCCTAAGGGCGCTGACGTATGGATCGGGGAGGGCGAAACGTAACCCAAAGGCCCCGAATTGTTTCCGTTGTTCCCCACGTCGCGATTTTCTATTCAACAGGTGTAGAACATTGCAGCCCTGTTCGTTATTGCCTACGTTTTAGGTTAGATTTTCCTAAGGACAATTGGCTTGTATTGGGGGTCCCTATGAACGAAGCAGTTCCCGAGGCACCGTCGAGTGTCGAATCGATGGCAAAGCAAGGTTGCGAAAAGCTCGGTCTGGAAGCGTTTGATGCGCTGGTCCGTCGTGCCCGTACGTGCCGCCGTTTTGACGAGTCCATGCGCGTGCCGCGCGAGTTTTTGCTCGAGCTGGCGGAACTGGCGCACCTGGCTCCCTGCGGCGCCAATGCTCAGCGTCTGCGTTTTCACGTGGTGAGCGGTGCCGAGGATTGCGCGCGTGTATTTGACGAGCTCGCATGGGCCGGCGCACTTAAGGATTGGCCGGGTCCTGCCGAGGGCGAGCGCCCGACCGGCTACATCGCGATTCTGGCTGAGCGCGCCGTTCCGGGCAAGCCTGCCGCTCCCATTACCGAGGTCGACACGGGCATTGCCGCGCAGACGATGATGCTCGCCGCCCGCAGCGCTACGCCCGAGGTGGCAGCCTGCATGTTCAAGGCCTTTACGCCCCATGCGATCGATGCCATGGGGCTCGATAACGACAAGTATGAGCTCAAGCTGATCATGGCCTTTGGCGTTCCGGCCGAGATACAGGTGATCGATGCGATCGATTCCAACCCCGATGGCTCCATCAATTATTGGCGCGACGAGGCACAGGTGCACCACGTACCCAAGCGTTCGCTCGCCGACGTGCTGGTGTAGCTGAGCGTCACCGCGGCGTGATCAGACGGTAAACCACCACAAAGGTGCCTGTCCCCTTTGTGGTGGTACGAGGGGAGGGCGTGTGGCAGATCTGTATTTGGTGCGGCATGGGCAGACTGAGCTCAATGTGCAGAGCATTTTGCAGGGCTGGCACGATTCGCCGCTTACGGCGCGCGGGCGCGAGCAGGCGCTGACGGCGCGTACGGCGTTTGCGGCGCGTGGCGTGGCCTTTGATCATGTGTATTCCTCGCCGTTGGGCCGGGCGCGGCATACGGCCGAGCTTATCGTTGGCGAGGGCCGTTCCATTGAGCTGGTCGATGACCTGCGTGAGTGGCATTTTGGCTCGCTGGAGGGCACATCAAATCGCGAGATGCCGCCGCAGCCCTGGGGCGATTATCCGGTGGCCTTTGGCGGCGAGTCGGAAGTGCAGCTTCAGTCGCGCATGGTCGCGGCGCTGTCCCGTATTATGGCCCGGCCGCAGCACGACTGCGTGCTGGCGGTTTCCCACGGCTCAGCCTGCCAGGAGTTTCTTGAGTATGTGACTGGCGGGGGAGAGCTACCCGACAACGGTGCCGTGCTTCATTTTGGCTATTGCGACGGGGCGTTTTCGCTCTTGGGTTGGTAACGAACGAAAGGACCCCTATGAATAAAGATCTGTATCTGGTCCGTCATGGACAGACGATATTCAACCTTAAGCGTATCATTCAGGGGTGGAGTGACTCGCCGCTTACGCAGTTGGGTTGCGACCAGGCGGCGCGCGCCGGCATGTTTTTACGTGCGCGCGGCATTGAGCCCGATCATGCCTACACCTCTACGCTTCATCGCACCGAGCAGACTATCGCCAACTTGTGGCCGGGCTTGGCGTACGAGCGCCTGGACGGCCTGCGTGAGTGGTTCTTTGGCGACTTTGAGGCCGAGCGCGTGATGCTTATGCCCGAGCGCCCGTGGCGCGACTTCTATCGGCAGTTTGGCGGCGAGGGCCAGATCCAGGTGCGCACGCGCATGGTGGCGACGCTGACCGATCTTATGCAGCGTCCGGACCATACGTGCGTGCTCGCGGTAAGTCATGGCTCAGCTATCAAGGAGTTTTTGGACCACGTGCGGGGCGCGGCGGCCGACGAGCGCGAACGCGTGCCGGGCAACTGCTCAGTGCTGCATTTTGCGTTTGACGATGCGGCCGATACGTTTGAACTGGTCGAAGTCTTTACGCAGGAAGACTACGCGCGCGAGCTGGGGCTAGAGCCGCTCGTGGCGGCGGCAGGTCCGCAGCGTGGGTAGTTTGGGCGTGGCGGTGCGGGTCGCCGACTTACTTCTCGACGCAAAAGGGGCGGAGATGCATGTACCTGCTGCATCTCCGCCCCTGTTTGTTGAGCTGCCGATTTTTGTGCTGGGCGGTCTGGTCTTGCTAGAACCGCGCGACCTGGTGCGTGAGCAGACCCGTCGGAACCTGCGGCGCGGCGCCGCTGACCTGCGCGGCGGGGAAGAGCACGGCAACGGTAAAGTTGAACGGCTCCTTGCCGGTGTACGTTCCGGCGGCATGGGCCTCATCGGCCAGCAGCTGCGACGCCCCGGTCAGAGCGGCGGCGTAGGCGGGGTCGTCGGCCAGTGCCGGCTCCGGTGCTTGGTCGAGCATAGCGCGGATGGCCCCGACGGCGTCCTCGCGCTTGACCTCCCACGCGCGGTGCGTAATGCCCGCGGGGTCGGTGACGGCGTAGAGCGACGCGCCCTCTTTGGCGGCGCCCAGGATGATATCCATGACGGGCGAGGCCTCGTAGGCGAGCGATACGGGGCGCGGCTGCACCTTGAGCTCGGCGATCGCGCGCGCGGCGGCGAGTGCGTCGACGTTCTCGGCGACAGCCGCGTCGCTGCCCGCCAGCGTGCCAACCGGGCAGATCGCCACAACGCCCGTCACGCGACCCAGCTCGCCCGAGCATTCGTACACGTAGTACGCTGCGCCTGGATCTTTGAGCATGAGCCCGTCGGCGATGGCGGCGCGCAGAGCATCGTTGCCGCTCAGGATGCTGCCCATTGCAGGCAGCGCCTCGAGCACGCGGTCCTGAGCCGGGCGGATGCAGGGAAACGGAAGTGCTTTCATGGGCGGTCCTAACGCACGAGTCGGTTTGTTCGCGGCTTATTATGCCCCAACTTGGCCGCTCGCGTCCCAGAGCACGTTATCGGCGAGCGCGATTAGCACCTGCTGACAACGAACGATATCGGCATGGGGCACATATTCGTTGGGCTTGTGCGCGAGCGCGAGCGACCCGGGACCGTAGCTCATGCAATTGCGGTTGCCTGTCTTGCCGGCAATGACGGCGGTGTCGGTGTAGCCGGTAAAGAAGCCGACGGTCGTGTCCGCATCCGTCACGTCATCGGCGGCACGCTTGAGCGCCGCTAGAAGGGGAGAGTTCGGGTCGCGCTCGATGGCGGGGCGGTCGCCCGTCACGGTGTAGCTGCCATGGCAACCGGGAACGGCGGCTTCGGCGACGGCGATGGCCTGCTCTGCCATGCGCGTCGCGGCGACCGTATCGGTCGGCGGGGTCAGGCGCATGTCGACCCAGACTTTGGCGCGGTCGGGTACGACATAGGGACGGTAGCCACCTTCGATCTGTCCAAACGTGATGGTCGAAGGCCCTAGCTCATCGTGCGCGGGCAGCGCCACAAACGCGCGACGGAGCGAACACACGACCTCGGCCATGGCGACGACGGCATCCGCGCCCTTCCAAGGCTGGCTCGCATGCGCCGTCACGCCAGCCATTTCAATCTCGAACCACGTACGTCCCTTGTGCGCCACCTGGATCTGTCCGTCGGTGGGTTCGGTGTCCAGCACCCATTCACGCGAGCCGACCCAGCCGGCATCGATCGCGGCCTCTGAGCCGCGCATAAAGTCTTCCTCGTCGACCGAGCAGATAAGCGAAAAGCCGCGGCGGGGCAACGCGCCATCCGCCGCCACGCGCTCGAGCGTATGGACCAGTGCGGCAATGGCGCAGGCCAGGCCACCCTTCATATCGCAGGCACCGCGGCCGTAGAGCTTGCCGTCGCGCACGACCGCCCCGAGCGGCGTAATGTCCGCGTCCCAGCCGTCGCCCAAGGTGACTGTGTCCATGTGGCAGATGTAGACGAGCCGTGGCTCGTCGCTCAAACCGGGCACGGTGACCATGAGATTGCGGCGCCCGGGCAGCACCTCGAGTTCCTCAACCTGCACGGCATCGAGCGCAGAACTATCAAGTTGTGCCAGCTGCTGCTCAATGAGCCTCTTAATGAAGCGCTCAATTTCATCCTCATACGCGCCCGGGTCTGAGCTGTCGATCCGCACGAGTCCTTGCGTAAGCCGCCAGGCAAAGTCCTCATCAACCATATGCAACCTCACAATCAGTTTGCTTTCCAAACCGATTGTAAGCCTCCTGAGAGATCCGCGACGTGGGCGTGGCAGTATTTACCGTTCGCAGGCCGAGCCAGCGCGTTTGCCGTCCGAGCGGGTTCACAAGCGACGCAGCGGGTACGTACCCTTCATGGACGACATGCTGTGCGACATATCTGCCTTTCGGTATCACCGGATACCTCCACAGGTCTTGGCAATAATGCCGGACCTGCCCGATTCTGCGGACGATCCGCGCAGGGAGCACCTATGTGAGCATCCGCTCGTCACGCATTTCCTGGGCACCCCGTTACACGTGTTGGCGCAGGGCAGCTGCGGACGTAAGGGCGATCGCATTGTCAGGCATGTTTGGAACGGGGAGAGGCCGTTTGATTCCGTGCGGCAGACGGAGTTTGGCCTCGATGTTGCGTCCCCACTCTTTACCCTGCTGACCCTGGCTTCCTCGGTCTCAAACGAGCGTCTAATCATGTGCATGTATGAGATGTGCGGCACCTTTGCCGTGTGCAAGATTGCACCTCAGGTAAAGTCGGCACTTGAGCAGGCATACGGGGGCCGGTGGGGTGACGCACGGTCGGGTTGGGAAAATGTAAAGGATGTCTCGGGGAATCCAACGGACCTGTGGAAACGACCGCCCTTGATCGAGTTCTCTGAACTTACAGAGTTCGCCGATAAGATCCGGGGGCTCCGCGGCGCTAAATCGTTCACACGTGCCGCGAAATGCATTACGGGGGTGGCGGCATCGCCGCTTGAGGTCCAGGCTTCGATGCTGTTTGGCCTTACGAGGTTGCGCGGCGGCGAAGGGCTGCGCCTTACCAATAACGTTGAGATTCGTATGACGCGCAGCGCCCGCCTGATTTCGGGGCTTGATAGGCGCTATGCCGATATCCTGCTGGCAAATAAGGACGGCAGTCGAGAGTGTCTGGTTGAATGCCAAGGTAAAGCCATTCACGGATCCATTGAATCCAAGATTTCGGACTCCGATCGAACGACGGCGCTGCAAGCGATGGGATATCCCGTCATTCTGATGACCTATGGTCAGCTGGCCGACTCCGATGCCTTCCGCGTGGTGATGGAGCTCATCATGTTCTATCTCGATGTGCCGCTGAAAGACAAGACGCCGCGACAGCAGGAGCTCGAACGGCGGCTTCGTGAGGAGATTTTTATCGATTGGGCAGGAATGTAGCCGCGCGGGTGGAAAACGGTCGCGCGGACTAGAGTTTTGGTCACAAAAAGACTTATATTTCGCCTTGGAGGGGCCTTAAAAATGCTATCTAGAATAAGTTGTTTCGGAAAATGGACAGTCAACTTACATTCGGCACATAGAGATCGATTTTTACCTACTAAAGTCCCTGATAAAGCTGTTTATCAAAGCGGGTGTGCTTAGCGACTTGAGCCTCACTATCGATTATCTGAAAAAACTTGTTCTGGGTATCATTTTAAAGTCGTCCGGAGCAACAAAATCAGCCCCCGTTTCGTGAAAACGGGGGCCGAATGGGCTTCGTGGTCTGTCTGGCAGGATTGGCGCCGGCGCTATTTAATCACGCGCACACGATACATCGACGGAATTTGCTTAAGTGCCTCGATCGTGCTGCCGTCCAGGTGCTCGTCGGTGTCGAACATGGTGTAGGCGTTCTCGCCGGCGGATTCGTTGGTCATGCGCTGCACGTTGGCGTTGTCCTTGGCGAGAATTGCCGTGATCTGGCCGATCATGTTGGGCACGTTGGCATGCAGGCAGGCGATGCGGCTTGCGGCGCGCGCCTTGCCCATGCTGCAGGCGGGGTAGTTGACGCTGTGCGCGATGTTGCCGTTTTCCAGGTAATCCTTGAGCTCGCTGATGGCCATGTCGGCGCAGTTGGCCTCGGCCTCGCCGGTGCCGGCGCCCGAATGCGTGGTGATAAACGTGTTGGGCATCTTGACGGTCTTGGGCGTGGCAAAGTCGCAGCTAAACCAGCTGAGCTTGCCCGCGCGCAGGGCGGCGTCGACGGCGTCCTCGTCAATGATGGTCTCGCGCGCGTAGTTGATGAGCACGGCGTCCGGGGCCAGCAGGTCGATCTGCTCGGTGCTGATCATGCCGATGGTATCGGCCTTGCTGGGCACGTGCACGGTGAGGTAGTCGCAGCCGCGGCACAGATCCTCGAGCGTGCCCACGCGCTGCACCTCGCGGCTCAGCACCCACGCGTGCTCGACGGAAATGAACGGATCGTAGCCGTAAACGTCCATGCCCAGGTCGACACAGGCGTTGGCGACCTTGGAGCCCACGTTGCCCAGACCGATGACACCGATGCGCTTGCCCTTGAGCTCGCGGCCCACAAAGGCCTTCTTGGCCTTCTCGGCATCGACCTGAATCTCGGGGTCGTCGGCGTTGTTGCGCACCCAGTTCATCGACTGCACGACGCCGCGGCTCGAAAGCACCAGCATGCCCAGGACGAGCTCCTTGACGGCGTTGCTGTTGGCACCGGGGGAGTTAAAGACGACGACGCCCTTCTTGGCGTACTCCTCGACGGGGATGTTGTTGACGCCGGCGCCGCAGCGGGCGATGGCGCGAATGCCCTCGGGCAGCTCGTAGCCGTGCAGGTCGGTCGAGCGCATCAGGATGGCGTCGGCCTCCTCGGCGGTGCTCACAAATTCGTAGCCCTCGCCAAACTCGACTTTGCCGTCTTTGGTGATGTCGTCGATGGTCTTGATCTTGCGCATGGAAAACTCCTTAGCAGGTTTGTTTAAAACAAGTGGTTTGAAGTGGCTGGTCGGCCCGCGCGTTGCGGGTTAGTTAGATCGCGGGCTCAAACTATGCTGTGCTTCGAAGTCCTTCATGCACGTGGCCAGTGCCTGTACGTCTTCCATTGTCACGGCGTTGTAGACGCTGGCGCGCATGCCGCCTACCAGGCGATGGCCCTTGACGTTTTGAATCTGGTGCTCGGCCGCGCCTGCGACAAAGGCGGCGTCGAGGTCGGCATCGCCGGTACGGAAGGTGACGTTGGCGATGGAGCGGCTGTCGGCCTGTGTGGTGCCATGGAACAGCACGCTGTGCTCGAGCAGGTTATAGAGCAGGTTGGCCTTGGCCCAGTTGCGTTCGGCCATGGCGGCAAGTCCACCGGTCTGCTCAACCCAACGGAACACCTTGCCGCACACGTAGATACCAAAGGTGTTGGGCGTGTTGAGCATGGAGCCCTTGGCGGCCTGGGTCTTAAGGTCCATGTACTGCGGCGTCTGCGCAAAGGCTGGACCGTCGGTGATCAGGTCGTCGCGCACGATAACCACGGTGACGCCCGCGGCGCCGGCGTTTTTCTGAGCGCCGGCGTAGATGAGTCCGTAGCGCTCGACGTCGAGCGGCTGCGACAAAAAGCAGCTCGAGACATCGGCGACCAGCGGTACGTCGCCGAAGTTAGGCAGCTCGTGGTACATGGTGCCAAAGATGGTGTTGTTCTGGCAGATGTAGACGTAGTCGAGCCCGCCGCCCGCGGCCTCGGCGGCAATGCGCGCGTTGATGTCGGCCATGGCGGGAATGCGGTCGAAATTGGCGTCCTCGGAGCTCGCGAGCAGCACGGCCTCGCCGTACTTGGCGGCTTCCTTGTACGCCTTGTTGGCGAAGTTGCCGGTCACGACGTAGCCGGCGCGGCCGCGGCGCATGAGGTTCATCGGGATGCCCGCAAACTGCAGCGTGGCGCCGCCCTGCAAAAACAGAACACGGTAGTTATCGGGGATGCTCAGCAGGCGGCGCAGGGTTGCCTCGGCGTCGTCGATGATCTGCTGGTACATGCTAGATCGATGGCTCATCTCGAGCACGGACATGCCGCAACTGCGGTAGTCCATCATCTCGTCGGCGATCTCGGCGAGCACGCTTGTAGGCAGTGCGGCCGGGCCAGCTGAGAAGTTGTGCACACGTGCCATCTTCTAGTTCCCCTCGTAGTCGTTTGAACGTTCGGGATACTTTAGCACAGTGCAGCGCCGGGTGCGACCGCATCACGGTAAAACTCGAGTGCGCCGCTATGATTTACAGGATGGTTACATGGGGGAGGGTTGCCTCGAGGCTCACATACGATCCGCCTCGGCCTTCATTCTATGTTGAGTGTAGCGGAGGGCGGGGACAGATTCACAAGCGCGGTTGTCTGGCAAGTGTGATTTGGGGCAACCTCGTCAAAGCTTCTGAGCTGCGAAAATAACCGTTAACCGGATTTAATTTTGTTGCTCAACATTTGACACTCTGGGCGTGGTAACTTTTTTACCAACAGGTATGATTATTGTCATGTGCGCCGCGCCTGCCTGCCGGGCCGCGGCGCATTCGTGACAGCCTCTGACACCCTTGGAGCGTGCACTGTGGATGTAACCGCAAAAAGCGTTCGGGGGGGGGGTGCTCACCCGCGAGCAATTCCTCCCGCATGAGATGCGCATCGTCGCTGGCCTGCGTACGCAGGGCGTAAGCGACGAGCAGGTCATTGTACGCGTAAAGAGCGAAAACCTCTTTCAATATCCCACGGAGCGCATGGTCGCCAACCGCGCAACCGTGTGCCTTCGCCGCCTCGACGCCATGGTGCCCACGGACGCCGCATGCGCCGCGCGCGGCATCGGCCCCAAAACCGCCGTCGAGGCTGCGTTATCCCTAACCGGCCTCATGGCATCCGGTACTCCCACGCAGGCGGACCAGGCCATCTTTTACAGCATGATCTGCCGCTACGATATCGTGCGCGAGTTCGTGCTCGTCGAGGTGGGGGAGCGCCTGCAAAACTTCGACTATGCCTTCACGGCGGCTGACCTCAACGCCTTTATGACGCGCTTTACCACGGAGTATCCGGACGCGGCCCGCTGGACCGAGGCCACGGTCAAGCGCATTAAGGGCTCGATTCGCCAGACGCTCCGCCATGCCGGCCTTATCGGCGAGGGTATGGGCCCGGAGTCTGAGCGCCTGTCACCACTCTTCCTCGATTCCGATGTCGAGCGAGCCTTGGTTCAGCTGGGTGAGCAGCCGCTTATCGCGGCCCTTACCGGTAGGGAGGTGATGTAGCGTGGTTCCCGCCAACAGCGCCGTCGACCCCGCAATCACCCCGGCGACGGACATCACCACCAATATCGGCATCCATTCCCGCCAGAGCGTCGTGGCGGCGCATGCCCGCTCCGAGCGAGCCCGCCAGGAATTTGAGCGCCGCGCTCAACTCCTGCGCGAGTGCCTGTGCAGCGAGGACTTTTTGGCCAACAGGGGCATAGGCAATGAGATCGGCTTCCACACCTTTTGTTATGACCCCGCGCTGGAGTTTGAGGCGCGTGCATTATTTGACGCCCTTTCACGCGATGCCGAGGCCGACAAGCTTCCGTGCACGCTCAAGGTCGTGAACCTCTACGACGCCGTGCTGGCAATCCTTAAAGATCTTGATGTCCTTGAGCCTATGCAAGAGCAAGAAGGTGATTTTGGATTAGAAACTGTGTTCGATGATGTGGTGGATTATTGCCAGCCGGATGCTGTCTCCGACCTGATTTTGGATTTGACTCAACCTCGCGAGTCGGGCGATGTGATTTTGCTTGTAGGGGTTGGCGAAGTCTATCCCTTTTTGCGAGTTCACAACCTGTTTGATTCTATGCAGTCTGACTTCCATGATGTGCCGGTTATCGCGGCTTATCCCGGTAGCTTTAATGGCTCGTCTGTCACCTTGTTTAACAGGCTTGCAGCAGAGAACTATTACCGCGCGATCGATATCTCATAAGTCGACCTCGACCCCTGCGTTGTTGGCTGTCGTTCTCCAAATTTAAGGAGCTTAAAATGGATAAAACAATTGTCCGTAATCTCTTTTCGAAAGATATCAACCGTTCCATTAACGGGGTTGTTGTCGTTGACGATAAGAAAGACGAGTCAATCAGGCAAGAGCTTAGCGAGTACGTGGTGACACGTGAGCTGCAGGGGCATTTTGCTACTCTTTTCAATGCTTATAGCGCTTCTTTAGATTCACCGACCAATAAGATGGGCGTGTGGGTCAGCGGTTTCTACGGATCCGGTAAATCGCATTTCCTTAAAATTGCGAGCTATTTGCTTGGGAACCTCAACGTTGATGGCAAGCGCGCTATTTCCTATTTTGACGGCAAGATTGCCGATCCCATGGTGTTTGCTTCAATGGAGCGCGCCTGTTCCATTCCTACGCAGACTCTTCTCTTTAATATCGACAGCAAGGCGGGCTCATGGAAGGGTGATAAGTCATCCGTTGCTGTTCTTTATGGATTTGAGCGTGTGTTTTACGAGGCCCGAGGTTTTTACGGCATTAAACCTAAGCTCGCTCAGCTTGAGGAGTACATTGACGAAATTGGCAAGACTCAAGAGTTTCGCGATGAATTCGAGCGTTTAACGGGCAAATCATGGGTCGATAATCGTAAAACCTACAGGTATAACAAATCTTTTCGCGGGCTTCTTAAAGATACTTTGGGCATGAGCGACGATGAAATCAAAGCTTGGATTACTAGCCCTGATGACGAGCTTCTTCAACCCGATGAGTTCGCCCAAAAGGTTAAAGAATACGTTGATGCTCAAGCAGCCGCCAATGGTGGCGATTTTCGCCTTGTTTTCATGGTTGATGAGGTTGGACAGTTTATTGCTAACGACAACGGCTCGGATCGCTTGCTAAGTCTTCAGACGGTGGTCGAGGAGTTGGGATCGGTTTGCGGCGGCCGCGTTTGGGTAATGGTTTCGAGTCAAGAGGACATTTACAATCTCGGTCTTCCGGGCGGGATTGATACGGGCAAGTTCTCCATGATTTTAGGTCGTTTCGACACCCGCCTTTCGCTCTCCAGCTCCAGCGTGGACGAGGTCATCCAGCGCCGTGTGCTCGAGAAGACCGCGCCGGCGGCCGATATGCTTGCACAGGTCTACGAGCAAGACGCCGCCGTGCTCAAAAACAACTTTACCTTTGAGGGTGGCTCGCGCTCCGACCTTGCCGGCTACGCTAACTCCAAGGATTTTGTGGCAAGCTACCCGTTTGTGGGCTACCAGTTTAAGCTCCTGCCCGACGTGATGACCGAGGTACGCAAGCACGGTGTCAAGGCCAAGCACATGTCCACGGGCGAGCGCTCCATGCTGAGCGCCTTCCAGGAGAGCGCTCAGACCATCCAACTTGAGCAGACCGGTGCGCTCGTGCCGTTCTGGCGCTTCTTCGACACCATCTCCAAAGATCTTGAGCATGGCATTATCCAGGTGGTCGACCGCGCGATCCGTGCGGCCGAGGACGCAAAGGGCCTTGAGCCCTATGACGTGCGGGTGCTCAAGCTCCTGTACCTGATTCGTTACATCGGCTACGTCAAGGCCACGGTCGAGAACATCTCCATTCTTATGATCGACGGCCTCGATGTGGATAAGCGTGTCCTCAAGGACCGCGTCAAGGAGTCCCTTGCCCGCCTGGAGCGCGAGAACTACGTGGCGCGCCAGGGCGATACCTATAGCTTCCTCACCGACGAGGAGCAGGAGATTACGCAGGAAATCGCGCGCACCCCGATTGACAACGCGCAAGTGATCGAGTCCATCAAGAAGCGCCTGTTCGACAGCATCTACAACGCGCGCAAGCTCAACCGCGGGGCCAACGACTTCCCGTTTGACCGCTATGTGGACGGCTCAATCCACGGTGGCAGCATGGGCGGCATGGAGCTTTACGTGGCGACTATGGCGAGCGACCTGGGCCGTGCGGACGATACCGAGCTGGCCTTGGCTTCTTCGGGCAAAGCCGTCGTGGCCCTGAGCGATGAGGCGGATTACTGGGAGACGCTCGTCAACGCCGCCAAGATCCGCAAGTACGCCAAGACACGCAACCTTCAGGAGCTCCGGCCGAGTACGCGCCAGATCGTTGAGTCCAAGATGCGCGAGGCGGCCCATAGCGAGAAAGAGGCCGACGCCCTTCTGACCGAGGCCGTGCTCCATGCGCGTTGCGCCGTCAACGGCCGCATGGTCGAGGTGCGTGCAGCCAAGCCTGCCCAGGTCTTTGAGCAGGTGCTGGCACAGCTGTGCGATGTGGTCTTTGAAAAGGCCGACTACATCGGTGCGCCGGTCACGAGTGATTCCGATATCCGCTCCACGCTGGCGGGCAACGTCCAGACGGGGCTCGATGGCATGGATGCGGGCAACACACGTGCGCTCAAAGAGGTCGAGGACTTCCTCAAAGTGCAGCATCAGCGCCATCTGGATACCACTATGGGCGATATCCAGCGCCAGTACCAGCAAAGGCCCTTTGGCTGGCGCGAGGTCGACATCGCCAATGTGGTGGCGCAACTTGTGGTGGAGCAGCGCGCGCAGGTGCTGTTTGGCGGCCAGACGGTCCAAGCTAACGACAGCCGCATGGTGGCACTCCTGCGCAAGGATGCCGATAAGGCCCAAGTGCGCCTTCGCGTGCGCATGAGCGACCGTTTGCTGCGCGCCACGGGCGAGCTTATGCGCGACCTATTTGACCTCAAGACCGTACCCTCCAACGAGGATAAGCTTGTGGCCGAGCTCAAGGAGCATCTTGAGGGGTTGCGCGAGACGTGCCTTGCTATGGCGCGCGACTACTACACGGGCATCAAACCGGCCTACCCGTATCCCGGCGAGGCTGAGTGCGAGAAGATGCGCTCGGAGGTGGCCGACGTCCTTAAGGATCAGAACGAGGCCGAGGCGTTCTTGACCACGTTCACCAAGCACGAGGACCGCCTGTTCGACGCCAAGGAAGACTATGACAGGGTGGCTGAGTTTTTCGATTCCAACCAGCGCGCAACGTTTGATCACGCCAAGGAATTCTTGAGTCGCACGGAGGGCATTGAGTATGCCTCCGACGACATTCCCGGCGCGGTGGAGAATGTGGCAAAGGTGTGCGAGATCCTCAAAGATCCCAAGCCCTACAGCCGCATTAAAGACCTGCAACCGCTGATGGCCCCCGTCGAGGAATACATTAAAAAGCTCCTGGGCATGCGCCGCAACGAGTTCTTGCATCGCATCGAGAACGACCTGCAGGACCTGCAGAAGCAGGCCGAGAGCCAAGATGGTTTTGTCAAGCAGGCCAAGGATGCCATAGCAGACGCCGGCACCAAGTATGAGTCGTTCAAGAACCGCACCCACGGCGTCCAGAGCCTCAACGAGCTTAACGCCCTCGCGGCAAACTGGGAAAGCTGGACCATCACGGCGGCCAACAAGATATACGACGCCGTGGACGCCGCACGCGAGCGTATGGAAAACGAGCGCCGTTCCACCGAGGTCACCAGCACGGGTGAAGTGGTCAAAAAGATCACCAACAAGGGCACCGCTACGCCAAGTCACGGTTCCGTTCCCGTGCCCGTGCCCAAGCCCCAGCGCAAGGTCAAGACCGTGCGTCGCGCCGACCTGGCCAAGCCGAGCCGCCTCACAACCGCAGAGGACGTGGATCGCTACGTGGACGACCTGCGCGCCCGCCTTATGCAGGCGCTTGCATCAAACGACGAGATCCGCATTAACTAACCCGCTCAGCCGCCGGCGCCCAAGCATGCGCCGGTGGCTTATGGCGTTTTGAAAGGTACGGGAACCATGAACGATTCCGCTCTCAAGAACTTCTGCACGTGGGCCCGCGTGGAACTTATTAACGGCGTGGAGGCGCAGATGGTGCGCTACGGCATCACTGAGCCTACGCTCGCGCCCGCTGGGTCCGAGACCGTCAACGGCCAGCCTCTGAGTCCGCTCGAAGTTGAGCAGCGCGACGAGCTGCTGCGCCTACAGGCCGCAGAGGGGCACGACGCCCTGCGCGACCGTGCGGCCTACACCTGGTTCAACCGCATCGTGGCCATTCGCTTCATGGACGCACGCGGATGGCTTCCCGGCCGTATGCGCATGCTGAGCCGCGCGGACGGCAGCCATGGCAGCGAGGCCGTGGAGAACGCACTGGACGTGGAGATGGCGACGGCCGATACCGATCGCATAGCCGAGCTCAAGATGGCGGGCTTGGATGAACCGCTGTGGCGCTATCTTTTTGTGGCTCAGTGCGAGGAACTTGCCGATTGCCTGCCAGGCGTCTTTGAACGCGTGGGCGGTGCCATGGAGCTGCTGTTGCCCCAGGGCCTCATGATGGCCGACGGCGTAGTGGGCAAGCTCAACGCCGTTATCACTGACGAGCGCTGGCGCGAGGGCGTGACCGTTCTGGGCTGGATGTATCAGTACTACAACGCTGACGTTAAAGACGAGTTCTTCAAGTCAAAGCGCAAGGCAGCGGCGGCGGACATCGCGCCCGCCACGCAGCTCTTCACCCCCGAGTGGATCGTGCGTTACATGGTCGAGAACTCGCTCGGCCGTCTGTGGATGCTCAATAACCCGGGGAGTTCGCTGCGCGAGTGCATGGATTATTACATCGAGCCCGATGCTGAGCACGAGGACTTCATACGCATCTCGAGCCCCGAGGAGATAACTCTCTGTGACCCCGCATGCGGCTCGGGCCATATCCTGGTCTATGCGTTCGAATTGCTCTTCCATATGTACGAGGAGCGCGGCTATCGTGAGCGCGAAATTCCCGAGCTTATTCTTACTAAAAACCTTGCGGGCATGGAAATCGATCCCCGCGCGGCGCAGATCGCGGAGCTGGCGCTTGCCATGTGCGCCCGCGAGCACGATCGTCGCTTCTTTAGGCGTGGCGTTGGCGCCGACGTTACCGTGCTCTCGAGCATTCCGCTGGGGGAGGACGAGCTGCCGGGTAACAAGAAGCTCGCCGAGGAGTTGAGTCATTTGGGCGAGATTGGCTCGCTGCTCAATCCTTCAGAGGCCGAGATTGACGAGCTCAAAGCTGCCGCCGCGAGCTGTTCCGACGACCTTTTTGCCTCTGCGACCAAAACTAAGCTCGAAGGCGCCGCCGCCATCTGCGAGAAGCTGTCCCGTCGTTTTACCTGCACCGTGGCTAATCCTCCGTACATGGGCAGCAGCAGCTTTAACCCCTTCATGAGCAAATGGGTCAAGAAGAACTACTCTGACGTGAAGAGCGACCTGTTCTCTTCGTTCATCGTGCGCATTATGGACTTTGCCAACGAGCACGGCGAAGTTGGAATGATGACTCCGTTCGTTTGGATGTTCATCGGTAGCTACGAGAAGCTTCGAAATAGGCTTATCGATGACAAGACCCTAACCACGCTCATTCAGCTCGAGTATTCTGGCTTTGCAGGGGCAACCGTGCCTATCTGCACATTTACCTATCACAATTCGCATATCGATGGCTATAAGGGCGGATACGTTCGTCTTGCCGATTTTACTGGTCCCACGGTTCAGGCTCCCAAGGCGCTGGAGGCCATCCAAAACCCCGACTGCGGCTGGTTCTACCGCCGCGACGCCGAAACCTTCAAGAAGATCCCCGGCACTCCCATAGCCTACTGGCTTGGACAAGGGGCGCGTCTTTCGTTCAAGGAAGGAACGCCATTGTCTGTGATCAGCTCACTAGCGCAGGGGCTAAAGTGCGGCGATACCGATCTTTTCGTTCGATGCTGGTTCGAGTGTTCGAATCGGGACGTCCTAGGCGTTACGGGAGATCCATCTCGAGCGAAGTGGCACTTTATGCTTGATGGGGGCGACTACAGAAAGTGGTCAGGAAATCAGATAGATGTTGTTAATTGGCTGGATGATGGGCATGAGATTAAGACTAATAGGGACAAAAATGGAAAAGCAAAAGCCCGTGTCCAAAATGAACGTTTTTACCATAAAAACGGCGTGTTAACCTGGTCAGCGCTTACAAGTGGTCCGATTAGTGTTCGAAATTGTTCGGACAATTCTATTTGTGGCGGAGCGGGCTATTACATTGTTCCGGTTAAGCAGGAAGACAGGCTATTCATTCTTGGCCTGCTTAATAGCTCTACAGCGCAATATATTAAGCTGGCGTTGAGCCAGACTTTTAATAATGAAGTTGGAGACCTTAAACGCATCCCTGTCCACGGGATAGATTCTTCTAATGAGGAAGTTTTGAAATTGGTTCAGGAATCACTCCATGCATCCGAACTTGACTGGGACTCGTTTGAAACCTCCTGGGATTTCAAATGTCATCCTCTCGTTTAGGAGTCCACATGTCGCAGAAGAAAAAGGCGGAGCCATACCCGTTCTTCCTCTAACCGATTCATTAAGACAAATATTTCCCGACAAATCCAGCAAGGCCGTCGACCGCACGGCATTCGTGGCGGTACAAACTCCGCAGACATTCCGGGTCGAAGAAATAAAAAAGGCATACAAGCTCCCTTATAACGACACTTTCACCGACGATGCCTCGGTGTACGAGGCTGCCGGATACATTCCCGAATTGGTCGAAGGGAATCGGGAAAACTTGAAAATAACTCTGCCGGTCGACTTGGCAATCGCCGAAATAGGATTGAAGGAATGACAGATTTAGCCAGTTTAAATATCAAATACCTTCCCGGGGTCGGCCCTAAACGCGCCGAACTCCTAAACAAAGAATTAGAGATATTCACCTATCTCGACCTGCTGCACTATTATCCGTATAAATATATCGACCGAAGCAAGACCTACAAAATAAACGAAATCGACGGTTCGATGCCTTATATTCAGTTACGAGGTAAAATCGTTTCATACACCACTCACGGAGAAGGGGCACGCCGGCGGCTCACCGCTCTGTTCTCCGACGGTTCGGGAGTCATAGAGCTCGTTTGGTTCAAAGGAATACGCTATATCACAGACCGTTACAAACCGGGAACGGAATATACGCTTTTCGGGAAACCCACTCTTTTCAACGGGAAATTCAACATCGCCCACCCCGAGCTCGACCCGATAGACGATCGCATAGACAACACGACCGGACTACAAGGGTACTATACCACGACCGAAAAAATGAAAAATGCTTTCCTCAACTCGAAAGCCATACAGAAAATGGTATATACCCTTCTCTCCGGAATACAAAACCCACTGCCCGAAACATTGCCCCTTCCCATTATCTCGCGAATGCAACTCATGAGTTCGACCGATGCCCTACGCAACATTCACTTTCCGGTGACGATAGGCCACCTGAGGCGGGCAGAATTCAGGCTCAAATTCGAAGAGTTATTCTATCTGCAATTACACATTCTACGATATACCCGGTTACGGAACCTGAAATTGGGAGGATTCCGTTTCGACCATATCGGGAATTATTTCAACGACTTTTATCATCAAGTGCTG
>CAJMMX010000019.1 GCA_905214615.1 uncultured bacterium
CCCGCGCCGTATCCGTAACGGCGCTCCCGGGGGAAGCGGATATACGCAAAGGAGTTTTATATGAGCAATCCCTCGAACCGCGCTTCGATGCGCGGGCAACTCACGCTGCGCGGCGTCGTCATCGGCGTCCTTGGCTGCGTGATCATCACGGCAAGCTCGGCCTACACGGCCCTCAAGATGGGTGCACTCCCCTGGCCGATTATTTTCGCTGCCGTCATCTCGCTGTTCTTCCTGAAGCTCATGGGCAACGCCAGCCTCAACGAGGGCAACGCCAGCCTCAACGAGGCCAACGTCACCCACACCATCATGTCCGCGGGCGCCATGGTCGCCGGCGGCCTGGCGTTTACCATCCCGGGCGCCTGGATGCTGGGCTATGCCGACCAGATCAGCTGGCTCGACATGTTTATCGTGGCACTCGCCGGCACTATCCTGGGCCTTCTGGCGACAGCGCTCATCCACCGTCACTTTATCGTGGACGCCGCGCTGGAGTTCCCTACCGGCAACGCCGCAGCTCAGACCCTGCGTGCTACCGAGGCCGGCGGCAAGACCGGCAAGCAGCTCTTTGGCTCCATGGCCATCGCAGGCATCTACAGCGTGCTTCGCGACGCTCTGGGCGTGGTGCCCAGCATGCTGTGCACGCTCAATATCCCCGGCGTGACCTTTGCCATCTATAACTCGCCCATGCTGCTCTCCATCGGCTTTTTGGTTGGCTTCGCCCCGGTTGCCTTCTGGTTTGCCGGCGCGCTGCTAGGTAACTTTGGCATCATCGTGGGCGGCACCGCTGCGGGTCTATTCGACGTTGTGACTGCGCAGGGCATCGTCAAATCGCTCGGCATGGGCCTCATGATGGGCTTTGGCGTCGCCGTCGTCCTCAAGGACATCCTGCCGCAGGTCGCCGGCATCGCCCGCGGCCTCGCCGCCGACAGCTCCAGCGACACCGACGAGCAGTCGCTCATCTCGGGCTCGCTTAAGCTCGACGCCGGCATCATCGGCCTGGGTACTGCCGCCATAGCCGTGATCGTCGCCATCGCGCTCGACCTTGGCCCCGTCCCGGCCGTCATCGTCACGCTGTTCACCTTTGTCACCACCATCATGAGCGCGCAGAGCTGCGGCCAGACGGGCATCGACCCCATGGAGATCTTCGGCCTCATCGTCATGCTCATCGTGGCTGCCTTCGCACAGATCGCCCAGGTCAAGCTGTTCTTTATCGCCGGCATCGTGGCCGTGGCATGCGGCCTTGCGGGCGACGTCATGAACGACTTTAAGGCCGGCGCCGTGCTGGGCACCAACCCGCGTGCGCAGTGGATCGGCCAGGCCATCGGCGGCATCGTGGGCGCCCTGGTCGCCGCTGCCGTCATGGTCGCGCTCGTCACCGCCTATGGTCCGGATGCTTTCGGCCCCGACAAGAGCTTTGTGGCCGCGCAGGCAAGCGTCGTCGCCACCATGGTCTCGGGCATCCCGAGCGTGTCGTGGTTCGTAGGCGGCTTTATCGCCGGCATCGTCATGTACTGGCTCGGCATTCCGGCCATGATGATCGGCCTGGGCGTGTACCTGCCGTTCTACATGTCGCTCACGGCCTTCTTGGGCTCCTGCGTCAAGCTCGCCTACGACAAGTGGGCCGCACGCCGCGACGCCGCTGCCGGTCTTTCGGACGAGGAGAAGGCCTCCAAGGATGCCGCCTTCCAGGAGCAGGGCCTGGTCGTCGCCAGCGGCCTGCTCGGCGGCGAGTCCATCGTCGGCGTTATCCTGGCGTTTGTCTCTGTTGGTCTGAGCCTGCTGGGGTAGGCCGAACAACAACGCACCAGCGCAGAGCGCGGAGTCGGAATCAAACCGGCCCCGCGCTTTTTTGTCTATTTGACTCTTATGATCCTCGCGGCGTTTTAGCCATGTCGATTGGCCTGACTTCCAGGTCAACAAACCTTGTCTGACACCTCGCCTAACGCGGTGTAGAGTAAAGACGACAGACGCAAGAAGCGGCTCAGAAGCTAAACGAGGTAAGCATGGAACTCGACAAACAACAGATCAAGCGGCTGCGCGAGCGTCATCATCGTCGTCACGGTATACGCCCTGCACACAGCGAGGCCATGGAGAATGCCACCCGTTTCCTTAAGCAGGCGTTCAACATACGCGAGGGACGCGCGCCCTATCACGTGATTCGCAAGCGCTTTGTAAACGGGGCGCGCCTGACTGGCTCGCACTTATGCATCCTGATCATTGCCATGTTGATCGCGAGCATCGGCCTCGATATCGACTCGGACATTGCCATCGTGGGCGCCATGCTCATCTGTCCGCTCATGGGCTCGGTCCTTGCCATGGCATACGGCATCGCCACGCTCGACCGCGAGATTGCCGTCGAGGCGATTGCCGGCCTCGCGCTGCAGATGGTCTTTTGTCTAATCACGTCCACGCTGTACTTTAAGCTCTCGCCCCTTGGCACCACCACGGCCGCCATCATCGACAACTCGACACCGACTGTGTGGGACCTTGCCGTCGCGCTCGCGGGCGGCTTTGCGGGCGGACTGGGCAACTCGCGCGACCAGGAACCCGCCACGCTCATCGCCGGCGTGGCCGTGGCGACCGCGCTCATGCCGCCCCTGTGCGCGGCGGGCTATGGCATCGCCATCGCAAGCGGGTCGCTGTTTCTTTCAGCCCTCTACGAGTTTGGCATCAACGTGGTCTTTATCGCACTGGCTGCCGAAGCCGTGCTGCTTCTTTTGCGCGTGCCGCTCAAGCGTGACCTCAACGGCGACGGCATTGTGACCGCCGAGGAAAACGCCGAGGTCGATGAGCTGTCACACAAGGTGCGCCGCCGCATCATCGTGGGCACGGTGATCTTTGCCATCCCCTGCATCGTTATGACGGCGGGGTCTATTGGCTCGGCGCAGGCCGGCGTGCAGGACGGTTACGGCGTCACCGAAACCACGCGCGAGCTTGCCGCGGTGCTGCCGGGCTTTAAGGATTACACCGTTGCCGTCGAGACCTCGGCCACCGAAGGCGACGAGGAGGGCCTTGTCGAGCGCGAGGTTGTCGCCCATGTGACGACAAGCGAGGCGCTTGGGGCACACGACCGCCGTGTAGCCCGCAAGCTCATCGATCTCAATGTGCCCGAGCTCGATCGCGTGGAGTTTGATGTGCAGTAATACGCGACGTGGGATGGATGCGCGCAGCCGCGAGTCACGACATGGCGCAGACGTGACGCGGGCCACGAGCAAATAGCGGGGCGCGGTCCATGGCCGCGCCCCGCTCGCTGATTTATTGCCGTGAATCAACTGTCCACATCGACATCGCCAGACTCCACCATAAACGCCGGATCGGTGCTCACCAGATAAAAACGGGTCACCCTGGTATCTCTAAATAGGTAGAGCAAGCCCTGATCGCGTCGGCGCGAAATATACGCCACGTGGACCGTACCGAATTCTTCGCCGTTTTCCTTCTTTAATATCAGGATGTTGGGGTCATCCGTACGCTTAAACTGCCCGTCTGTGCAGATTCCGTCTTGGTCGACCAGCTGCCATCGACAGTTGTCCTCCTCAAGAAAAGCCAGGGTTTCCCGACTTGTTTCGTCATCCCGATAGTAACCGTCAATGGCAAAGCCTTCGGAAACGCATTCCTGCATATAGGATGTTTCTCGACTTATGGCGAGTTGCCCTGTAGCGCCCAGAAGCACTGCCAGGCAAACCACTGCAACGGTTATCGAGACAAAACGGCGGCTCATGTCAGCCAGCCCGATACTTGTTTAACGGAGCACGAAACATACTTGGTACCTCCGATATCATGGCGAATGTCACCTACGGCCTGTCGGCAATCATATGTTTCCAACATCAAACCATATGGCAACCACTCGCGAGAGGAGTATCGGCGAACGGTGCATTTTTGCGTTCTATTGGGCAAACGTCAACGCGCGCTACAGCTCTTGCTCGACCTATTCAGATCTTGTCGCATACTACCGTAGATCCTCAACGCTTCCGCCCCCAAGAGATCATTTTTAGTACGTAAAGAAGCCCTCGCCCGAGCTTTCGCCCAGCTTACCTTCGTCGAGCATCTGCTTGAGGACGGAGGCCATGGCCTTAAAGTTGTAGGGCATCATCATCTTTTTGAGCAGCGGGCTCACCAAGCCCGGGACCTTTTGGTACTGCATGACGATGTTGTAGGCCGTCTGGATACCCACCGTGTCGAATACACGGAACGGGCCCTTGGGAGCGCCGGTGCCGCGCGTCCACGCGAGGTCGACGCTCTTGGGGTCACTCACACCCGAGACATACAGGTCAAGGCCCGAAAGCAGCCACGGCACCAACATGGAATTGAGCAGGTAGCCGTTCTTTTCCTTGTTGACGGGCAGGGCAATCATGCGGATGTCGTTGGCAAAGTCGACGAGCTCGTCGAAGTAGCGCTTGTCGGTTTGGTCCTGTGCCATGACCTCGGTCATGTTGTTCTTCCAGATGGAGTTGGCAAAGTGCAGCGACAGGTACTTCTCGGGACGGCCGGTGTACTTGGCAAAGGTGCTCGGCAGCAGCGTGGAGGAGTTGGTCACGACGACGGTCTTTTGCGGGAGTACCGGGGCGAGCTTCTTGTAGAAGTCAATCTTTGCCTGGGTGTCCTCGGCCATAGATTCGATGACCAGGTCGGCGTCGGCCACGGCCTTGGCAAGATCGAGCTCCAGCTTGAGTGTGGCGTAGGCACGCTCGACAGCGGCGAGCGCCGCCTCCTTGTCGAAGGGCTGGCCGCTATCGGCGATACCGGCGCACCACTCGCCCGTGCCGTCCGCCATGCCCTCGATTGCCGCGATGTACTCCTTGTGCACATGATCGATCTTGGGCTGGGTGCGGCCGATGCTGCCCTCGCTGCGCAGCCAGATCGTCACATCAAAGCCGCAGTAGGCAGCCTGAAAGGCAATCTGGCTTCCCAACACGCCGCCGCCGGCAACACAAACGGTCTTGTAGCTCATGGGACGGTCCTCTCTTACGTAATTCCATAGATGTGTATTTATTCAACCGTAAGGAGGACGCGCGCTGGGGGTGGGTTCTATAAACGGACGGTAATTTGCGGCGAACGGCAACACCTGTTCATTAACTCTCGATTTTGAGGGCATTTTTTGGCGCTGCTGAACCGCTGTTTTCGGAAGTGCGGGGAAAAATCGGGTTTCGCCGACCAGACCGGCTTTTTTTAAAACAAAACCGCAGGTCGCGAGAGTCTAAAAAGGCGGTGCGCTCGGGAGGTTCGCGTTTTTCCCCGCACTTCCGAAATTCGAGTGCGTAGAAGGCTGCGACAAAACGATTTACGCAACATATGTCCAGCAAAAACGGGTGGTAGCGGGCACGGCTACCACCCGTTTGTCTCACATCTAGCCCATAGCAGGCCAGTTACTTCTTAATGCCGCGCCCCAGGCGCTCGGCGACCGACGCCACGGCCTCCTCGCTGGCCGGCCCGCAGCTCACGCAGCCGTCGTGGGCGCGCATCTGGCCGGTGACCTCGTCCATCGCGAGCGGCGCCACCTTCTCGAGCTTAAAGCCCTTGCCGGCGCGCATGTTCTCCTTGGCCACACTGATCATGAGCTTAATACGGTTGAGCTGGTTGACCTCGGACGCACCGGGGTCGTAGTCCACCGCGACAATGTTGCTCTCGGGATGCTGGCGGCGCAGCTCCTTGATCACGGCCTTGCCCACCACGTGGTTGGGCAGGCACGCGAAGGGCTGCGTGCAGATGATGTTGGGCGCACCATGGTCGATCAGGTCGAGCATCTCGGCCGTGAGCAACCAGCCCTCGCCCATGTTGTTGCACACCGAAAGTACCGTACGGGCCTTGTCGGCCATGGTGCCGATGCGCTCGGGCGCCTCAAAGCGGCGGGACTTCTCGAGCATCTCCTCCACCGGCGTGCGCATCCAGTCCACAAGCTTGATGAGCGCCTGCATACCAGCGCGCGTGGTAGCAGAGCTTCCCAGCTCGTCTTTCTGCAGCTCGGCGTTGCTCATGGAGTAGAGGAAGAAGTCGAGCAGGCCCGGCACCACGGCCTCGCAGCCCTCGCGTTCGATGACATCGACCACGTGGTTGTTGGCTGTGGGATGGAACTTGACCAGGATCTCACCGACCACGCCCACGCGCGGCTTGGTGCCCTCGCCCACAAGCGGCATGGTGTCGAACGCGCGGATGGCCTCGCGGCACAGCTTGGTGTAGTTATGCCTGTTGAACTTGGGTGCCAGCTTGCGAGCGCGCGCCATGTACTCCTCGTAGAGCGTGTTGGCGGCACCAGGCGTGGCCTCGTACGGGCGGCAGCGGTAGAGCATCTGCATCATCACGTCGCCAAAGAGCACCGCGTAGACTGCCTGCTTAAGCAGCGCCGGCGTCAGCTTAAAGCCGGGGTTGTCCTCGCCCAGCGCCACGGCCGAAAGCGAGATCACGGGGATCTCGGGGTGGCCGCTCTCGCGCAGGGCCTTGCGGATGAGCGCGATGTAGTTGGTGGCACGGCAGCCGCCGCCGGTCTGGCTGATGACCACGGCCGTCTTGGACAGGTCGTACCGACCGCTCTCGATAGCCTCCATAATCTGACCCGTTACCAGAATCGACGGGTAGCAAATGTCATTGTTCACATAGCGCAGACCGGCCTCGACGGCATCGTGATCGGTCGAGGGCAGCAGCTCCAAGTTGTAGCCGGCACCGCGGAACACCTCTTTGACCAGGTCAAAGTGGATCGGCGCCATCTGCGGGCACAGGATGGTGTAGCCCTCGTCGCGCATCTGCTCGGTAAAGGGCACCTTGGGCCACGCGGTCGAAGCACTCTCGCGCTGAGCCTCAAACGTGTACTTGCGGCTCGCGAACGCGGGAGCATCCGTGGAGGGCGCCACCGGCGCGGCATCGCCCTGCTCGTAGGCCTCGCCCGCGGCCGTGGCCTCGGCCAAGCGCTCGGCCTCCTGGTCCTTGAGTGCCGCCATGAGCGAGCGGATGCGGATGCGCGCGGCACCCAGGTTGGACACCTCGTCAATCTTGAGCACGGTGTAGATCTTGCCGCTGGCCTCCAGGATCTCCTGTACCTGATCGGTGGTCAGGGCGTCCAGGCCGCAGCCGAAGGAGTTGAGCTGAATCAGGTCCAGGTCGTTGCGCATCGTCACAAAACGGGCGACCGCGTACAGGCGGCTGTGGTACATCCACTGGTCGACGACGCGAATCGGACGCTCAGGCTTTACCAGATGCGCGAGCGAATCCTCGGTAAAGACCGCAAAACCAAAGCTTGAGATAAGCTCGGGCAGGGCGTGGTTGATCTCGGGGTCGTTATGGTAGGGACGACCGGCGAGCACAATGCCATGGCCACCGTGGTCCTCGACCCACTTAAGAGCCTCCTCGCCCATGGTCTGGATGTCCTCGTGGAAACGCGCATCGGCCTCAAAGGCAGCGTTGACGGCGGCATCGACCTCGGAGCGCGTGATCTTGGGTCCACGCACGCGACCACGACCAGCTTGCGAATCGGCCACGCGGTCGACGGCGAGCACCTGATACAGACGGCGCTTGAGCTCGGTCTTGTCGTGATAGGGCACAAACGGGTACAGGAACTCGATGTTCTGCTCGCGGATCTCGTCAATATTGAGCGCCAACGCCGTGGGGTAGCTCATGACGATGGGGCAGTTATAGCAGTTGCCGGCGGTCGGATCCTCCTTGCGCTCCCAGCGCACGCACGGCATCCAAATGAAGTCGACATCGCGGTCGATAAGGTTCATCACATGGCCGTGGCTCATCTTTGCCGGGTAGCACACGCTCTCGGACGGCATGGACTCGATGCCCGCCTGGTAGGTCTTTTTGCTCGACTGGTCGGACAGCTGCACGCTAAAGCCCAGGCGCGTAAAGAACGCATGCCAGAAGGGGTAATTCTCGTACATGTTGAGCGCGCGCGGGATACCGACGGTGCCGCGCGGGGCCTCGTCGGGACTCAGGACCTCGCGGTTAAAGAGCAGCTCGTTTTTCTTTTTGAAGAGGTTGGGGGCCTCGGTCTTCTGCTTTTTGTGGCCGGCGCCCTTCTCGCAGCGGTTGCCGGTAATGAAGCGCCTGCCGCCGCCAAAGTCGTTGACGGTGAGCTGGCAGTTGTTGGAGCAGCGACCGCAGCGGACATGCTTTTGCGTCACGGTAAGGTGCGTGATGTCCTCGGCCGAAAGGATGGTCGAGGTGCCGTCGGCGCCGGCGCGATCGCGGGCGAGCAGGGCCGCACCGTAGGCGCCCATGCAGCCGGCGATGTCGGGACGCACGGCATGAACACCGGTGAGCTGCTCAAACGCGCGCAGCGTGGCATCGGACATAAAGGTGCCGCCCTGGACGATCACCTGGCTGCCAATCTCCTTGGAATCGCGCAGCTTGATGACCTTGAACAGGGCGTTCTTAATGACGGAATAGGACAGACCGGCCGCGATGTCACCCACCGTGGCGCCTTCCTTTTGTGCCTGCTTAACGCGCGAGTTCATAAAGACCGTGCAGCGACTGCCCAAATCGACCGGGGCCTTGGCATGGATAGCGGCATCGGCGAACGCGCGCACGTCCATGTTCATAGAGACGGCGAAGCTCTCGATAAAGCTGCCGCAGCCCGACGAGCAGGCCTCGTTGAGCATGATGTGCTCGATGACGCCGTCCTTGACGCGCAGGCACTTCATGTCCTGGCCGCCAATGTCCAGGATAAACTCGACGCCGGGCAGGAATGCCTTGGCCCCGCGCAGGTGCGCAACGGTCTCGATCTCGCCGGAGTCGGCCTTGAGGGCCTCGATGAGCAGCGCCTCGCCGTAGCCCGTGGTGGTCACATGGCCGATGGTGCAGCCGGCGGGGATGTGGTTGTAGAAATCGGCCATGATGACCTTGGCCGTGCCCAGGATGTCGCCGTTGTTGTTGCCGTACCAGGTGTGCAACAGCTGGCCGTCCTCGCCCACGAGCGCGGCCTTCATGGTGGTGGAACCGGCGTCGATGCCGATGAACACGCGGCCGGTGTAGCCGTCGAGCTTGCCCTTGGGGACGACCTCGGTGTCGTGGCGACCCTTGAACTCGGCAAAGTCCTCGTCGGTGGCAAAGAGCGGATCCAGGCGCTCGACCTCAGCACCCTGCGTGTCGCCCAAGCTGTCGATGGCCTCGATAAGCTGTGGGAACGTGCTGAGCTTGTTGGACTCGTGCGCCATGGCGGCGCCGCTCGCCACAAACAGGTGAGCGTTTTGGGGCACGATACGGTGCTCCTCGTCCAGGTTGAGCGTGAGGTAGAAGCGGTGGCGCAGCTCGGAAAGATACTGCAGCGGGCCGCCCAGGAAGGCGACGTTGCCGCGGATGGGACGGCCGCACGCCAGGCCCGAGATGGTCTGGGTCACGACAGCCTGGAAGATGGAAGCGGCGACGTCCTCGGGGCGGGCGCCCTCGTTGAGCAGCGGCTGGACGTCGGTCTTGGCAAAGACGCCGCAGCGGCTGGCGATGGGATAGATGGTGGTGGCGTTGGCCGCGAGCTCGTTGAGGCCGCTCGCGTCGGTGTGCAGCAGGGTTGCCATCTGGTCGATGAAGGCGCCCGTACCGCCGGCGCAGGTGCCGTTCATGCGCTGCTCGATGCCGTTGTCGAAGTAGATGATCTTGGCGTCCTCGCCGCCCAGCTCGATGGCGACATCGGTGGCCGGAATGAGGGTCTCGACGGCACGCTTGCTGGCGATGACTTCCTGGACAAACTCCAGGTCGAGCCATTGGGAGAGCAGCAGACCGCCCGAACCGGTGATGGCGCAGGTCATTTGGGCAGCCGGCAGCACGGTCGCGGCACCCTCGAACAGGTCGCGGGCGCAGGCACGGACGTCGGTGTGATGGCGCTGGTACTTGGCGTAGACGATCTGGTTGTCGTCGTTGAGCACGGCGAGCTTAACGGTGGTGGAGCCCACGTCGATGCCCAGGTGCAGGTTGCCACGAGCGTTCTCGGGGCTGAAGATCGCGCCTTCGGGGGCGTGGGCGGCGGTGGCGGTTACGGACTCGGCAACGTTGGGCGTGGCTGCGTCGGCGGTGAGCGTCTCCCCTGCCACGTTCTTAGCCTCGGCGACTTTCTCAGTGACTATCTCGGCAGCCGCGGTCGCAGCCCTCTGCGCAGCGTCCACCACGGCGGGCGCGGCCTCGCGTGCGGCAGCAACCATGCGGTCCTTGATGCCCTCGACGAGTTTGCTCATTGTCTCTCCTCTTAGTTGTTGGACTCGACGGTTGCAGCGGTGTCGGCCGCGTCCTCGAGCTGCAAGTTCAATAGCTTCATGCCGTATTCCGGCACGTTGATATCGATGGGTTGGCCATACAGGTCGCCGGGGCGCACAAAAGCGAGCACCGTCATAATGCGCGCCATGGCCTCGGGCGATTCGGTGAGTCCACGCTCGAACCAGCGCTGAATCATGCCGACCTCGGCACTCACGACGTAGGTAACGTAGTAGTCAAAGAACGTGCCCAGCGCCAGGCCCAAAATGCCCGTCTGCGCACGCGGCACCACAGCCTCACGCGCGGTGTCGATAATCCTTTTAATGAAGGCCTGGTCGCCGCCCGGACCCAGCAGCGCACCGATTAAGTCGCGGTTGGCCGCAAGATAACGCAGCAGCTCAACCGAACCGGGCGCCGGCTCGAGCTCATCGATGTTGTGATAGAGATCGGGCAGCTGAGCTGCAGTGATGAGCTCAATGCGCTCACGAATCTCGGCCAGCAAGCTGTCCTCAATTTGATTGATAAAGTCGGGAATATCGCGGTAGTGCGAATAGAACGTGCGACGCGTAAGGCCAGCGCGCTCGGTGAGCGACGCGACATTAATGCGCGAAAGGTCGCCGCTTTCGGCAAGCTCGCTAGCAAGTGCCTGGCGAAGAGCACGCTGTGAGCGAAGGGACCGGCGATCACATTTCTCGAGCTGGGACAAGCGTCCTCCTTGTTACTCAGCCTGTGCGCTATTGCACAGTGCGAGTATTATTGCACACCGTGTGCATCAACACGTAAAGGCAATATTTAGAATGTGACGAGGGGCAGTCCCTTTGTCACATTATTATTCGATGATGGTGCGGGAGTTCTGCTTGCGCATGGTGGCGAGCATGTGTTTGGGGACGGCGTGGACCATGCAGTTGCCGATGGTCGCGCTCGCGGCGGCCTTAGCTGCATCGCTAGCGTTTTTGGTCGCGTAGCTGTGGCGGAAACGCTTGAGCATGGCGATGTCGTTTCCGCCGTCGCCATAAACCGCGACCTCGTCCTCGGCAATGCCGTAGTAGCCCGCCAGCCAGGCCACACTCTCGCCCTTGTTACACGCCACGTCCGTGATCTCGAACATCACCGGATCGAACGGCGCGTTGACCACACGGTCCGAGCGCTCGGCAAGATACGCCTTAAGGTCGCGCTCCAGCTCGGGCGAGGTCACGCGACAATTGATCTTGCATACATCGTGGCGCAGGATGTCACCGATCGACTGGTCGAAATACTGCTCCTCGTGATACCCGCCGCGCGCACGCATGCCGCGCATCACGATGCGCTTGATGGGACTGTCCTTTTTAAAGCCCGCCTGATGCATCTCGAACGAACCGCTCGAGTACATGCCATCGGGCGTGGAACAATCAAAGCAAATGTCCGGGAACGCCTTGAGCAGTTCCTCAGTGACCTGCGGATCGATGGTCCAAGTCTTGAGCACCTCGCCATGGCTGTCGCGCACGATGGATCCATTGGAGCAGCAGGCGTCAAGCGCCAAGCCCGTAAAGCCATGCTCGCCGATCGGCAACGTCGAGCGTCCAGTCGCGGGAACCACGTGCAGGCCAGCCTCAGTCAGCTCGCGAATGGCGCGGCGGATGGTCCCATCCGCCTCGTGCAGGGCGTTCAGCAGCGTTCCGTCTAAGTCACTCGCGAACATCTTGATCATGGACATGCCTCTCCTTCGTCTGCCCGATATTGTAGACGAAGGAGAGGCATGTCCAAACAATGCCGTCCCGGCGCGGCGTACCACCGCCTTCACAAATTCACGGTGCCCCAGCGCGTTAAGACAATCGCCGCAATCGATTTTTCAGCCGATAAAACAGAGCCGTCGTCAACGTCAGCACCGCCAACATGGCTGCGAATACAATCGCCGGTGTCCATCGATCATATGCAACCCCGTACGTCAATTGGCCGATAGGTATTGCGCAGGAAAGGACCATGTAAACGACCGAAAGCACTTTTCCGCAGAGCTCAGTCGGCGCTGCCCGCTGAACAAACGCGATGATTTCAACCGACGCAATGCTCGCCCACACCATGACCCATGCCGAACCAACCACAAACACGGTGAGCATGCATGCATCTGCGCCGAACAGTAGCGTGACAATGATCGGTGCGACTCCAAAACAGATCATCGCAACATATCGACATATGCCATTGAAAGAAAAACGATGCGGCCAAATGCCGACCAAGCCACTGCCGGCAAGACCACCCAAGCCCATAGCCACCTCAACTATCCCAACGCAGGACGATTGCATGCCGAGATGCTTTGTAACAATAATGGGAGCGCCAATCATTAGCCCAACCAACGCAAGGTTCAAAACTGCCGCAAGCAAAATCACAGCGACCAATAATGCATTTTGCAACAGATACCGAATCGACTCCCGAAAATCGTTTCGGCATGTCGTACGAGTCGCGCCGTCTCCCATCGTTTCAAATGAGGCATTTTGCTTGAGCGCGCCCCCAAACAAGAGAGCTGAAATCGCAAACGCCACCGACGCGGTTGTGCAAAGAGCATCGATGCCAAAGTACCCATAGACTGCCGTCCCGACCACAGGGCCCAAGATATTGCTCACCATGGTCATCTGCGAAACCAATGCAGTGGCCCGCTCAACCTTCTCTTCACCCGCCATGCGCACCGTCTCAATTTGGAGCATTGGCTTCAGCAGCGATTGAGAACCATATTGAACACAAAGTATCGCTACTACGACGACCGCAAGAGGCAATGAGTGCTTCATGGGGATAGACAGCAGTGATGCAGTCATCAGAGCAATGCCGAGGGACACGAGGACCTCGCGATGTCTTCCCCTATCCGCCAAGATTCCGCCAACCGGAGTTGCAAGTACGCCGGGTATGAACGCTATCGCCGCGACGACGCCATATAACGTTGACGATCCACTGCGATCGAACAAGTAAAGTGGATACGCAAAGCACAGCGCCGACAGCATCGAATACGTGCACAGCTGCGCAACCAGAAGTTCCGCGAGCCTGATTGACCGCACTGTTTTTGATTTCAACGAGACACCGACGTCTCTCAGCCCAGCCATAAGCCCACCCCCTATACATACCACTAGTATGTATTTAATGACTTGAAAAGGGCAGCCGTGGCTACCCTCACAAATCAATTACATACCGTTGGTATCTATATTACCACCCGGCGCGGTCCCATACGCCCCAAATCTGCGCCGTTGTCTGAAGCACTTCATTACCCAAATCGAGCCCCACCGCGGCAGCCATCTGCGCCAAACATTGTGCGCGAGCGAGCATTCGCTCCTTGGGCTCGAGCGGACGGGACAATGGCAGCAGCCAAAGATTCGCCAACAACGATACGGCCTCCGCCGCTTCGCGCGGGCATTCGCACGCAATGGAGCCGTCGGCGATGCCCTCCTCGATCACTGGCAAGAGACAGCCATCGGCCGACTCGTCAAATGAGCCCTGGTACTGCATCGCCAGTAGGCGCGAGCTTTTTACCGGATCTGCTGCAGGACGCATACGTGCCCATAGCTCAATTTGTGGAACAACGGACTCGGGAGCGTACAGTCGCTTGAGCTTTTGGGCTCCGGTCATATTACCGACGCCAAGCATCGAGCGGCGGTGCTCAACAATCGGAGTCATCGCCCGATCAAACGCGGCGTTGAAAATCTCTTCTTTGCTCTTGAAGTGATGATAGACAGCGCCCTTGGTCATGCCGTCGAGACGGTCAACGATATCTTGAATACTCGTCCCCTCATAACCCTGTGCGCAGAATAGCTCCAGTGCCGCGTCGAGAATCTTCGCGACCGTCTCCTCGGGATATTTATTGCGACCCATAATCCGCCCATCCGCAACGCAAGCCTTGTGCCTCATTGCAGCATTTTAACGTTGCGGATGGCAGACGGTCGATTCTACACCGCGGCGGGGCCATGTTCGCCGGTGCGAATGCGGATGACTTCCTCGACCGGCTCGACCCAAATCTTGCCGTCGCCGACGGCACCGGTGCGAGCGGCGTTGCAGATAATGTCAACGATACCGTCGACATGCTCGTCGGCGCAGATGAGGGTGAACTGCACCTTGGGGATCGTGTTGACGAGCAGCTCGTTGCCGCGCACGTATTCCTTCCAGCCATGCTGCGCGCCGCAGCCCTGCACCTGGTTGATGGTCATGCCGCGAACATCGGCAGCAAACAGCGCGTCTTTGAGAACCTCAAGCTTCTCAGCACGAACGATCGCCGTAATTTTCTTCATAGTGAATTCCTCTCAATAATCAACGTATCCCTTTACATGAGACGCGGGTTTCCCAGGTGCCGTAAACCAACCTCAGAGATCAAAAAAGTTCAACTGACTGGTCTTAGCAGGTTTCCCAAGTGCCGCAGATTGCCGTGAAAGAGGAGCGAAGCGTACTTAAGTACGTGAGCGACGATTGAACGGCAAGGTGCGGTGCTTGGGGAAGCTGCTAATCGAGTCCGGAGAATGAGGGGTATGCGCTCTCGCCGTGCTGACTCGCATCCAGGCCCAGTGCCTCGTCGGCCTCGTCCACGCGCAGGCTACCGTGGAACAGCGCCTTGACCACCGCGGCGATCACCAAGTCGAGCATCAGCACAATAACGACCGTCACCACAATGCCCAGAACCTGCGAGACAAGCAGCGACACGTCGCCCGTGTAGAACAGGCCGCCCTTACCGGTCCACGAGAGCTCCGGCACGCAGAACAGGCCCGTGAGCACACCGCCCAAGATGCCGCCGATACCGTGGCAACCGAACGCGTCGAGCGCATCGTCGTAGCCGAACTTGGTCTTAAGATGGCTGATGGCCAGATAGCAGACGGGCGATACGATCAGGCCCATGACCAGCGCCGCCCACGGCTCGACAAAGCCCGCACCCGGCGTAACCACCACAAGGCCCGCAACCAAACCGGTGCTAGCACCCACCAGCGTGGGACGACCGGTGTGCACGCGCTCGACGACAAGCCACGAGACCATGCCCGCCGCGCTGGCCGTCACGGTGTTGAGGATGGCGAGTGCCGCCACGGCGTCGGCCTTAAACTCGCTGCCGCCGTTAAAGCCAAACCAACCAAACCAAAGTAGACCGGCGCCCAGCGCCACAAACGGCACGTTATGCGGACGGTAGCTCACCATGCCAAAACCGCGACGGCGGCCGAGCATTAAGCAGAGGATCAGGCCGGTAAGACCAGACGAAATGTGCACCACGTCGCCGCCGGCAAAGTCGAGCGCGCCGATGATGTCGCCGATAAAGGAGCCCTCGCCACCCCAGACCATGTGGGCGAGCGGCGCATAGACCACGAGCAGCCAAATGCCCAGGAAGGCCGTCATGGCACCAAACTTAACGCGGCCTGCCAGGCTGCCCGTGACGATAGCAGCCGTGATCATGGCAAACGCCATCTGAAAGGCGATGTTGATGATCTGGGGGTAGACGGCGCCGTCCGCGGCGTTGCCCTCGGCCGCCTGCAGCACCTGGTTGAGCACCGGCAGGCACAGAAGCTGGTCAAGGCCTCCAGTAAACGGACTCGAGCCGTCGCCGCCGTAGGCCAGCGACCAGCCGGCAACAATCCACAGCACACCGACCAGGCCAATGGCGCCAAAGCACATGAGCATGGTGTTGATGACATTTTTGCGCCTGGACAGGCCGCCATAGAAAAACGCCAGACCCGGTGTCATTAAAAACACGAGCATGGTGCAGATGAGCATAAACGTTGTCGATCCCGTATCGTACATTCGCTCCCCCTTGGTCGCATGGACGTTGTCGGCGCCCATAATGCGGCCGAGGGGCAACTGGTGTAGACCAGATACGGCGTTGTTAAACGCTGCGTTGTCGAATGGAAACGGTGCCGCAATCTTGGAAACGGCGCGGCAACGGGCGCGAAACGAACGGGAAATACGCAAGCAAGGGAGCCGTGAGCGCGCCCGTCCCAGCTAGCGCCGGAACAGCTCGCGGGCTCGGTCGCGAAGGTCGGTGGCTCGGATGACGCCCTCGTAGCGGTTGATGCGCAAGCGCGGGAAGGCATTAAAGAAGCGCAGGTCGCGACGACTGAGCGACACGCTCGGCACCGGACGGCTCATGCGCTTGCCGGCAAGGCGACGACTGAGTGACGGACGCGGCATGCTCGGCGCGGCATCGGCCACGCGGCGGGCAGCGAGTGCCAGGCCGCGAGCACCATCCGCGATAAACGTCGGCATCGAAGCCTTCTCGCGCAGGGCATCGAGCGCGGCGTCACCCAGCTCGGCCAGCCACGCGTTAACGGCGCGACCGCGGATATGCGTCTGTGTCACCGAGTCAATCGTCGATTCGGGAATGCGCTCGAGCATTGAGTCCGAGGCATCGGCAAGCGACTCGTTGATGCGGTCGGCAAGGTCGGCGCGCACGCGCTCCAGCTGATCGGACAGACGCCGCCAGCTCGCCAACGAGCACACCGCGTCAACCATCATCGCGACCGCGACGATAAAGGCGGACAACCGCACAATCAGCACCGGCAGATGGCCAAGCAACCCCAGCAATGCCGGCTCCACTAAACGGCAAATGCACAACGCGCCCAAGCCAAACGCGCAGGCCCAGTACAGGCAGATGCGTCCGTGCAGGTTAAACGGCAGGTGCGAGTAATCCCAAAAGCGCGCACCTGTTGTTTTTTCCAACAAAACGCCTACGCCGTACTCAATCACGCTGCATACGAGCGCCGCGGCAACAAACTGGCTCGAGGCATCCGGAATCCCACGCAGCAAAAGCCAGCAGGCTATGCCGCCCACACCATAGATAGGACAACACGGCCCCAGCAAAAAACCGCTGTTGGCAAAGCGTCCGTGGTTGAGCATGGCGCAGACTGTCGACTCCCACACCCAGCCGCAAAAACCGTAGAAGGCAAACGAGAGCATCAGCGCCGAGAGCGGACAGGCGGCAAGCGTCGCGCCGTCAAATGCCATGTCGATCGCGGTTTCCACCGTCTACCCTCTCCTCTTCTCGCTCGATTCTTTGCTCGAACCGTCACTCGTGCCCTCGTTCAAATCGTTCGCGCCGCCTTTGCGCGGCAGACGGCCGGCGACCGTCTCGCACAGAGCGCACCATTTATCGGCCAGGCACACAATCCATGCCTCGCGACACGTCGGTGGAACCGGTACCAGCGGAAACATATGGCGCACGATGATATTCCGCTCGCGCGGCGTCAGCTCAAAATCTTCCTCGGCACGCGCCAGGGCAAAAAATGGATGCCGAAATCCGTGCAGTCGATGGCTCGGATCGGGGTCGTGCCAATCATAGAGAAAGTAATCGTGCAGCAGGGCCCCGCGCAACAGCGAGGCACGGTCGACCGAAATGCCAGCACGGCCCAAGCACTCGGCAAAGGACAGGCTCGCCCGCGCTACCGAAGTCACGTGTGCATACACCGTCACGTCGCCATGCTGGATAAACTCGTGCGTCAGGTCCAAGCGGCCCGCCTGGGCCAGCTGACGGGCGGCATCGTCGACCTCGTGCGCGATTTTCTCGGCACGAACGGCATCAGACATGCTGCCTCCTTCCAGCGGCTCACGGCGGCAAGCCACGGCCTGCACGCCTTGAATAAATCATCATCGAATCTACCAGTATGGCATCGGACAAAACGTTTTGCCCCGCCAGTTGGCGAATTACCGCGCCGCCGTCACATATCAAACGCCAAAATGTGCGAGACTGTTTTGTGCAATTGTGCCGGCCGAGGGAGCGCCGGCGCTCGATTCGCATGGAGTAACCAACAACGATGCTGCTTACGCAAACGACAACGCCCGAGGACGTCAAGGCTCTTAATCGCGCCGAGCTCCCGCAGCTCTGCGGCGAGATTCGCCACGCCATCCTCGAAAGCTCCGCCGCCGTCGGCGGGCACGTTGCCCCCAACCTGGGCGTCGTTGAGCTCACGGTTGCGCTTCATCGCGTGTTTAACTCCCCCATCGACAAGATTGTCTTTGATGTTTCGCACCAGACCTACGCCCACAAGGCGCTGACTGGGCGCGCGTACACTTATATCGACCCGGCACGCTACGGCGAGGCCTCTGGTTTTGCCAATCCTGACGAGTCCGAGCACGACCTGTTCGCCATGGGCCACACCTCCACGTCGGTGAGCCTGGGCTGCGGCCTAGCGCACGCTCGCGACCTGGCGGGGGATACATACAACGTCATCACCATCATCGGCGACGGCTCGCTTTCGGGCGGTTTGGCGTTTGAGGGCTTTAACAATGCCGCCGAACTCGATAGCAACCTGATCATCATCGTCAACGATAACGACCAGTCCATCGCCGAGAACCACGGTGGCCTCTATCGCAATCTGGCCGAGCTGCGCGCCAGCAACGGCACCTGTGAGCGCAATGTTTTCCGCGCGATGGGGCTCGACTACCGCTATCTGGACACCGGTAACGACGTGTTGGCCCTAGTCGACGCGCTGCAGGAACTACGCAATATCGATCATCCCATCGTGCTGCACGTCTCCACCGCCAAGGGCAAGGGCTTTGAGCCGGCCCAGAACGACCCCGAGCGCTGGCATCACGTAGGCCCCTTTGACATGGCGACCGGCCGAAAGCTCTGCCCGGGCCATCCGAGCGAGCCTGCGCCGCGCACCTACGCCGACATTACGGGCGAGGCGCTCAGCGCCGCCATCGAGCGCGATCCGCAGGTCGTGGGCATCACGGCCGCCACGCCCTACATTATGGGCTTTACACCCGAGCTTCGCGCTGCCGCCGGCAAACAGTTCGTCGATGCGGGCATTGCCGAGGAGCACGCTGTGACCTTTGCCACCGCGCTTGCACGCTCGGACGCCAAGCCAGTCTTTGGTGTGTACGGCACGTTTTTGCAGCGCGCCTACGACGAGCTGTGGCACGACCTGTGCCTCAACGACGCCCCGGCAACCATCCTGGTGTTTGGCGCGTCGATCTTTGGCACCACATCCGAGACGCACCTCTCGTTCTTCGATATTTCCATGCTGGGCGCTCTTCCCAACATGCACTACTTGGCGCCGGCCTGCATGGAGGAATATCTGTCCATGCTGAGCTGGTCGCTCGACCACCGCGAGCATCCCGTGGCGATCCGCGTACCGGGCATTGGCCTGGTGAGCCGTCCCGACCTTGCGCCCGCCGAAGGCACCGACTACAGCGCCGTTCGCTACAACGTGGTGCGCCAGGGTCGCGACGTAGCAGTGCTCGCGCTCGGCGATTTCTTTGAGCTGGGCGAGCGCGTGGCAAACCGCTTGGCTGCCGAGTACGGTATCGAGGCCACGCTCGTCAACCCGCGCTTTGCAACCGAGCTTGACCGTGAGTTCCTCGACAGCCTTGTCGCTGAGCATCGCGTTGTCGTCACCCTCGAGGACGGCATCTTGGACGGTGGCTGGGGCGAGCGCGTGGCATGTTATCTGGCCTGCACGCCGCTGCGCACGCGCACCTTTGGCATCGCCAAGGGCTTCCCCGACCGCTACGACCCCAACGAGTTGCTCGCTCAGAACGGCATGACGGTCGAGAACATGGCCGCCGAAGCCGTAAGGCTACTCAACGAGTAAGAAAACCTCCGCAAGGGAAGCGCCCCTGCGGAGGTTTTTGTTTTCACGACACGATTATCTCAATCTGTAACATCTAGGGCCCGAATTTCCGTCTACCTGTTACAGATTGAGATAAGACATCTTAGTCCCAGACCTTTGTCTCAATCTGTAACAGATAGGGACCTTTTGGCCGTCCAGATGTTACAGATTGAGACATTCGAATTCCCCTGAAGAGAAAATCTCAATCTGTAACAGTTGCTCGGCAAAAATGGCTGCAGATGTTACAGATCGAGACAAAACAGCAAGGCATGCCGCTGCATCGGCCAGAACCGCCACAAAGGTGCCTGTCCCTTTTGGTAGGTAGAATAACCCATAAGGTAAGTATGTTTCTGAGTTATTTCGTGTTGACCCATTTGAGCGCGATAGGGTATAACTCTACTCAACCGCTAGGGATTTTATTGAGAAAGGTGTTCTACCATGAGCAAAAACCTCTCCCAGCAGGTCGTTCTCGACCGCCGCGGCTTCGTCGCCGCCACCTTCGCAACCGTCGCCGGCCTTGGTCTTGCCGGCTGCTCCGACACCAGCGCCGAAGCCGACAAGGGTTCCGCCGCCGGCTCCTCCAAGAGCTCCGAAGATGCCGAGGCTTCCACCACGCTCGACGCTAAGGCATTCGACAAGCTCGTCGACAACGGCCCCAAGGCCGATGACGATGCCATCGCCGCCAGCACCTGGGCCACGGCCGTCAAGGACGCCGGTGTCTTTAAGATCGGTGGCGTTCAGACCTCCACGCTCTTCTCCCTCCTCAACGAGAAAGACGGTCAGACCCGCGGCTTCGACGCCGGTATCGCACAGCTTCTGTCCAACTACATTCTGGGCGAGAACAAGGTCGAGATCACCCAGGTGACCTCGGACACGCGCGAGTCCGTCCTGCAGAACGGCCAGGTCGACGCCGTCTTTGCCACCTACACCATCACTGACGATCGCAAGAAGCTCGTCTCCTTTGCCGGTCCCTACTACTACACCCAGCAGGCCATCCTGGTGCTCGCCGACAACGACGACATCAAGAGCGTCGACGACCTGGCCGACAAGAACGTCGCCGTCCAGTCCGGCTCCAACGGCCCTGCCATCCTGGAGGAGCTCGCTCCCAAGGCCAGCCAGCAGGAGTTCAAGACCGACGAGGAGGCCCGCCAGGCACTTCAGCAGGGCCGCGTTGACGCCTACGTCATCGACAACAACATGCAGCAGAGCGCCCTGGTCCGCGAGCCCGGTAAGTACAAGATTGCCGGCAAGCCCTTCGGCAGCAAGGAGCCCTATGGCATCGGCCTGCCGCTCGATTCCGACGGCGTCGCCTTCGTCAACGACTTCCTTAAGAAGATTGAGGACGACGGCACCTGGACCGAGCTGTGGCAGATCTGCATCGGCGACCGCACGGGCGACACCAATGTTCCCGAGCTGCCCGAAATCGGCGCCTAGGCAACGCGCCTAGTAACGGCCGCAACGAAACCATACGGAAACGCACGGCGCGCTTTATTGCGCTAAACTGTTTCTTCACTGAGTTGTCGGGGCTTCCGTACACACGGGAGCCCCTTTCCTTATCGGCGGGAGGTCCGCATGAGTCTCTCCGAGCTCTGGTCGCTCTATGGCCAGAACTACATTGACGCGCTGCTCGCAACCTGGGGCATGACGCTTGAGTCGTTTGCCATCGCCATGGTGCTGGCCGTCGCCGTCACCGTGATGCGCGTGTCGCCGCTCAAGCCGCTGCGCGTCTTTGGCGACCTGTATGTCCAGGTCTTCCGTAACATCCCCGGCATTGCGTTGCTCATCATCGTCGTCTACGCATTGCCGCCGCTCAAGGTCGTCCTGCCCTATCGCACCTGCGTTATCGTCGCCACAGTGCTCTTGGGTTCTGCCTTTGGCTCCGAGAACTTTATGAGCGGCATCAACACCGTCGGCGTCGGCCAGGTGGAAGCCGCCCGCTCGCTGGGCATGAGCTTCAACCGCATCCTCGCCAAGATCGTGATTCCGCAGGCACTGCGTTCGAGCGTACTGCCCATGACCAACCTCTTTATCGCCGTCATGCTCACCACCGCGCTCGGCAGCCAGGTACCCCTTAAACCGCAAGAGCTCACCGGCGTGGTGAGCTACATCAACACGCGCTCGCTCGGCGGCGTCGCCGCGTTCTTTGTCTCGGCGCTCGGCTACCTGGGCACGGCCTTTGTGGTGAGTCACATTGGCAACTATATCGATAAGAAGGTGAGGATCCTCCGATGAGCAAGCACTCCTCCCCCGCACTCACCATGCGCGACGCGCTCTACGAGGCTCCCGGCCCCAAGATGCGCGCCAAGATTCGCGTCGGCACCGCCATCTCGCTTGTCGCTGTGGCCGCACTTGTCGCCCTCGTGCTGCAGCGCTTTTATGTGACCGGTCAGCTTTCGGTCCACTATTGGTATTTCTTTACACACCTCACCACCTGGAAGTTCCTGCTTGCCGGCTTTGAGGGCACCGTTAAAGTCGCACTCACCGCTGGCGCCATCGCGCTGGTGCTGGGTCTGACCCTCATGCTCGGCCGCACGAGCGACATTAAGCCGCTGCAGCTGGTCTGCCGCGTGCTCACCGATTTCTTCCGCGGTGTGCCGAGCCTGCTGTTCATCTACTTCTTCTTTTTGGTGCTGCCCCAGTACAAGATCGCGCTGCCGTCGTTTTGGATGCTCACGCTTCCCGTCGCGCTCGCTGCAGCCGGCGTACTTGCCGAGATCTTCCGTGCCGGCGTCAACGCCGTGCCGCGCGGCCAGGTCGAGGCCGCCCAGGCGCTCGGTCTCTCCAAGGCTAAAATCACCTTTAAAATCGTGCTGCCGCAGGCTATTCGATTTATTATTCCGTCGTTGATTTCGCAGCTTGTGGTCGTCGTCAAAGACACCACCGTCGCCTACGTGGTGAGCTACCCCGACCTTATGCAAAACGCCCGCGTGCTCATTACCAACTACGACGCCCTCGTGTCGGTCTACCTGGTCATCGCGGTCATCTACATCCTCATCAACGTCGCAATCAACAAGGCCGCTGTCTACGTTTCGCACAAGACCGGCGCGACCATCATTCGCTAACGATTTACCATTTCGAGTCATAAGGAGCCGAGCACCATGGCACAGAGCACTTCTTCTACCGGCAATCAGCCGCTGATTGAGCTCAAGCACGTCGATAAGCACTATGGCGATCTGCACGTCCTCAACGACATCAATCTCTCGGTCGACCGCGGCGAGGTCGTCGTTGTGATCGGCCCCTCGGGCTCGGGCAAGTCGACCATGTGCCGAACCATCAACCGTCTGGAAACCATCGACTCGGGCGAGATCCTCATCGAGGGCGAGCCTCTGCCGCAGGAAGGCAAGGATCTTGCCCGCATGCGCGCCGAGCTAGGCATGGTGTTTCAGCAGTTCAACCTGTTCGCACATATGACCGTGCTGCAGAACGTCATGCTGGGACCGGTCGACGTGCTGGGCGTGTCCAAGGACGAGGCCCGCGAGCGCGCCATGGACCTGCTGAGCCGCGTGGGCGTTGCCGAGCAGGCCGATAAGGTGCCCGCACAGCTCTCGGGCGGCCAGCAGCAGCGCGTAGCCATCGCCCGCTCGCTTGCCATGCAACCCAAGGCCATGCTTTTTGACGAGCCCACGAGTGCCCTTGACCCCGAGATGATCAACGAGGTGCTCGAGGTCATGGTCCGTCTGGCCCAGCAGGGCATGACGATGATCGTCATCACACACGAGATGAACTTCGCCCGCCGCGTGGCCGACCGCGTCGTGTTTATGGCCGACGGCCAGATCGTAGAAACTGGCACGCCCGACGAGTTCTTCGACCACCCCCAGACCAAGCGCGCCCAGGACTTCCTCAACTCCATCAAGGGCCACTAGCCCAATTGCCACGCGGGCAAATTCATCACCAGCGTTTGTCCCACGTCACCCCTGTGCCATGTCCACCCGGATTCGAAAGCCACACCCATGATCGGAACCCGCACCTCATCGTCCTACACTCCGCACGTCGACGTCAATCCCGCCGACCGCCCGCTCATCCTGGTAGCACCACGCTGGGAAGAAGCGAAACCCTATTTGAGCGAGACGCTCTCCCCCAACGAGGAGATTGCGAGCGTCTTTGTCGATGCCATCCTTGCCGCCGGCGGCCTGCCGCTGCAGATGTCCATTACCGAAGACGTCGATGTCATCCGTCATTACGTGGAAATCGCTGACGGTATCGCCATTCCCGGCGGCCCGGACGTCAACCCCAAACGCTGGGGCGACGAGCGTCCGTACGACCCCACGCTGTGCTGCGAAATTCGCGACCGCTTTGAGTTTAAGCTGGTTAACGAGGTGCTTCGCGCCAAGAAGCCGCTCTTTACCACCTGCCGCGGCACGCAGTTGCTCAATGTCGCCACTGGCGGCACCCTGTGCATGGACGTGCCGAGCCTGGGTGCGCGCGAGGGCCGAACGCAGTGGCGCCACACCCACGTGCTCAACGACCCTGTGCACCCTGTCGAGGTCGTGCCGGGCTCGCTGCTGGAGCGCGCGGTTGGCGGGCACAGGCTGATCCAGACCAACTCGGCACATCACTGCTGCGTCGATCGTCTGGGCAAAAGCACGCGCTTGGTCGCCAAGGCAACTGACGGCGTTCCCGAGTGCATCGAAGTCGAAGGCCAGCCTTTCTGCCTGGGCGTGCAATGGCACCCTGAGTACACGTGGAAGACGCTCGAGACCGACTTTAACCTGTGGAAGTCGTTTGTCGAGGCAGCGACCAAGGTTAAGCAGGCCCGCTAGCTTACGAACCACACCGGCTAAAACCATCCATGCCAGGGGGGGCGGACACCAACTACGGTGCCCGCCCCCTGTATTTGATATGCTAGGTCCACTAACCCGTCAGGCAATTTCAATCACCTCATCGCATGCCGAAATAAGCACAGGGTCGTGCGTAGCGATGACCGTGATATGTCGCCCCTTTCTTTCCTTAAGGATTTCGATAAACGCCTGCTTGCTCTGACTGTCAAGTGCAGATGTCGGCTCATCAAACATCATCACGTCCGGGTTTTTCAGCAGCTGGCGAATTATCGCTATTTTTTGTTTCTCCCCCCCTGAAATGTTGTTCTGCTTATCGTCCAGCTCGACATCAAGTCCACCACTTGAATCGACCATCTTTTTAAGCCCCATTCTCTCAATGAGGCTCTCAAGGTCACGCTCTTCAGTGCTTCTGCAGCAAAGAGTTAAATTGTCCCGTATCGACCCCTCGGTCAGGGGCGGCTCCTGCTCAGTAATCCCGATATTGCGCTTCCGCAGCGCATAACGGTCCAGAGAGCTCAGGGGCTTGTCGTTAATCCAAATATCACCCTTGCAGTTTTCTGGATCGCAACCGCTTATCACATCCAACAGCGTGCTCTTACCGGAACCGTTCGGCCCAACGATTCCGTATACCTTTCCTTTTTCCAAAGAAGCTCGAATGTCTCTGAACGCGGTTTTTTCAGACCCAGGATAGCTATACGCCAGCTCGGAACAGCTCACCTCGTAAACATCGGCGAGGATAATGGCCCCATTTGAGTCCTCTGGCATGTCCAGCAAGCGCCGCAAACGCTCGTAGGATACTTTTGACGTTTGATAGTCCTTGCCCAGCGCAAGGAAGAATTCAATAGCCGAAGAATAATAGGAGTAATAGCTTAGCGCCGTCATAAGATAGCCGGGCAGCAAATTGCCGTCGAGAACTTCCTTTGCGCCCAGGATCAAGATTCCACCCTGTGCCAAAGATGTGACGACAGTGTTGGCAAACGTAAAGGTCGCATTAATTTGCTGGTTCTGATAAACGCAACGATATAGCTCTGCAAAAGAGTGCTCAAGCCTTTGCTTGAAAACCTCGAATAGAACATGTCTGCGGATAAATTGTGCGTTGCTAAGCTGCTTCTCCAGATCGGAAAAGAATCGAGCCTCCTGCTCTTGAGCCTCGAAACTTCTTGCGAACAAACACTTTTTGAAAAGCGAATAGACCGCGCCACCTATTATGCCAAGAGCCATACACAGCATTGCCAGGTGACCGTTTATGGTCGCCAGGACAACAAACACCACAAGCAACGTCACTATATTGCTCACGCTTTGGACACTTGCGTTTATAACAAATATCACCAAATCGTTAGCGTCATGATTAATCTGTTGGTTGTAATATGAGGCATCAAAATTAGAAAAGAAGGCCCGTGGTAGCCTTTGAACGTGACTTATCACCTCTTCATTCAATGCAAATCCCACATGTGTTTGCAGATCGACATAGACCAGCTCACTGACGCAATTCAAACCGGCTCGCACAATACCCAGCGCTGCTATCTCAGCGCCGATGGCGATTGCGCTTTCCCCATCTCGCGCGACACCGACAAAGTTGTTGACCAGTTGTCCCGTCAGAAAAGGAATTGCGAGACCAACCATAAGCGAGAGCAGGCACATTAGAAGATAGGTTATATACTTTGGATTCTTGATTATTGTTCTTGCGCAGAGATTAAACATGAGCTGAATCCAGTTCCGAAAGCAATCGCTGAGCCTTCTCGGTCAAAATCATTCGTTGGCGCACCTGATACCTTTGAGATACGCACTGTTTTGACCCTCCATGAAGAGCGTGATTAGGGCAACCTCCCATACATGAGGGATAGGCAAAACACTCTTCACACTCATGATCGCTCGGCTCATAGTTTAGCCATTGGACCAGCTGAGCATTCATCCTCGGCCCTTCGGCAAGCGTACCGACGCAGCGTTCACGCATCCCGATTTCGTCCCAACATTTATAAAGATAGCCCTCCGGATCCACTACAAACGACCCTGCACAAACGGCGCCACAAATAGCCGGATTAAAGCGCACCGTCAGGTCAACGTAGAACCCCCTATCAACTGCATGACTATAAAAGTCCAGCTCTTCCCGAGAAAACGCCTCCATCGAAAAACAACTACTGTCACTTGGGCACGTATCGTTAATATTGTCGACAGGCGCCAGATAGAATCCAACCTTGTTTTTAAGGCCCTTTTCCTCGAGTGCATCCAGCAAATCGCCAGCACCGGCAATGTTATGGGCATCGACATTGCACCTGATAGAAATATCCAACAGATGCGTGACTTTAGAAACGTTGTCTAGAATCGCATCGTACGTCGGCTGTCCGTTCCGCAAGAACCGTCGAGAATCGTGGTCCTTTCGAGACCCGTCCAAGGTTATTTGAGCCATCTTGACGTCACAAGCCGCGAGAGTCTCGGCCACTTCTGGCGTCAGAAGATATCCATTTGTAACGATGGATGCCGAATAGGAGCACTCTGGATTAAGGATCGCCTTTATACGCTCCGTAAGCCGCTGAATTTTATCGACTTGCAGCAACGGCTCTCCACCATACCAACCGATCTCAAGCTCGCTCAGCCCCCGTGAACGCTCCTTCACGAATGAGACAAGCCGGTCTTCAACCTCCGGAGTCATTGTCGTTTTGCGTTGTCCTTTTTCATAACAGTATGGGCAACAGAAGTTGCACTCCAATGTCGGGGCTATCGTCATGCCTAGAGAGCGATTGGAAAATCGAAGAAGACGGCCTATCGCCTTCATTTCCTCTTTTTCGTCACGATCATCTTCTAACAGCATTCCTCCTTGAAGCAACGCTTCGCGCAATTCATCTGGCTCCCATTCGGTTCCCGATACCATGCGGCACATACTTTCTGCATGTTGTTTATCCAACGAAAGGATCGCACCGGTCTTCGCATTCATCACCAGCGTTCTTTCGCCGTGGTTTTCAATCAAGTTGTATTGAGACGGCCTCATATGATTATCCCTCACAAACAATCAAAGAAATCTCGACCGCAATTGGTCGACGGTAAAGCAAATGGCAAGAACGCTTGTTACGTTAATCAGGCAGTCAATTAAAATCGAGGTGCATTGACTATCCTCCAACGGGGTCACGCCGCAAATCCACATGAGCATCGAGGACGGAAACGGAAGCATGGAATTGGCTCCGACCTGTATGTAGATCGTTACGACGTTGACAAGCAGCAGCATGCCAATAGGACCGAAGCCGGACCCAAAATAGGAAACAACGATCACGCAAGAGACCACATATGCAAGGCAGACGGCACTCGCCAGAAGAAGTCGATCGCAAAACATATTCAGGTTGAAACACTGTTGAGCATCCAAAACGATTGCACAGTTAAGACAGTACAAAACGACACTTGACAGGACAAACGCGCCCAATAGGGCGAAAGAAGACAGCACCGTTCGCGCAACGGTAACGCACGCCCGCTTCCCTCCCCGAGCCTCCGACAGCCCCCACGGTTCCTCGACAAAGCCCGAACTAACAAAGCGCGGCACAATACAAGCCGCGATGAACGGAAAGAACAATGCATGAGCCAACGGGGCCACGTTGAACAGCAAGCCGCGAAAAACCTCTGCATTACCAAATAGAAGGGCGTCCTCTGCCGACAGTTTAAGCGTCGGGTCTGGGAAAAAGCCCAAGAAACTGCCCTCGCGGAGGCTACAGAACCACATCGGGAAAGAATTAAGCTGCAATATCACCATACACGCATAAATTGCCAGGATTAAGACGTACGTCCATTTGCTCACATGCTTCAATTCTGAATGGAGGAACCTTTTAATCTGACGAGCCATTGAGCACACCTCCGACACGACAGGTCACGAGAGCGTAAATCAATACCGATAGACAGCTGGCTGCCACGCCATAGCCCAGAAGCGCCAGGTGCCCCATATCGCTATACCCAAGGGCACATCCGACCCCTAGGTACGGCCCAGGAAGGAAGAAGATCCATCGCAAGGATGGTATAGGTGCCTGAAGGAAGGTTCCGTAGAGCGTCAAGCTCATGACAAATCCAATTATTATTACAGCCCCGCTCAATACAGCGCTGCCTGTAATCCGATAGATGGTCATCGTCTCCAACGCAACCGATATCACCAATACGGCGTTGATTATCATCGCAGGAAAAAATGCAGCCAGCATGCCGTGCGTGTAGTTTTGCTCCCCACGCATTATGGCTATTGCAAACAAAAGAAGGCAAAGTGCGCTATATGCTGCACCGACTATTAAAGCAGACGAAAGCACATGTGCCAGAGCCCCATTAAAGCGGGCGAGACCTCTTGCTGAAGAAATTCGGTATCCCTCTTTATAGCCATGCTCCTGTAAAAGCACCAAACAAACGATGAGTGGAACGAACAGGGATGTACCGGCAAAAGCGCTGCGCGCAAGGGACTCATCAGGCGCAGAAGGATCGATTGCATTCCAGAGGAAACCAATATCCTCCCCACAAACGCCATAGCCAAAGCCTAGCAACGTTGCTCCGTTATTTAAAAAAACACCGAAGAGAAGACCGCACGCCAACATAAGCGTAAGACCAAACTGCGCCGGAAACATCCTGTGTAGACGCATCATATCTGCCTTTATGGGATGGATCGCCCGCTTCATAGCGAGACCGCGTTCATCAAGCGCCTGTAATATTCTTTTAGGGACGACGCCTCATCCCTTATGACATCCATCGATTCCTTTTTCAGCAGTTCACCGTCATGAATAAACACGCAACTTGTTGCAACCGATGCCAACTCATCCAAATCATGGCTAGAGATGAGCATGGTCTTACCCTGTTCTCGATTCAATCGGCCGATAAGGGCCCATATACTCTCGATGCCCAGCGGGTCCAACCCATTTGCCGGCTCATCGAAAATTAGTACGTCGGTGTCGCCCAACAAAGCCGTAGCTATATCCAGTCGCCGTTTCATTCCCAGAGAAAAACTGCTCACGCTCTTTTTCTCATCGACGTCCAGCCCGACTAGGCCCAAGACGCGAGGAACCTCACGTGTCTCATCGAGCCCCCATTCCGCACATCGGATCCGAAGATTCTCCACCGCACTGAGGGATTGGTATGCTCCGCTGGAATCTGGCACATAGCCGACACGCGTCCGCATCAGGCTCAGCTCTTTTTTCGACTTGCCTCCAAAGAGCTCCACGCTCCCCGACGATGGCTCACAGAGGCCCAGCACTATTTTAATAAGCGTGCTTTTGCCCGCCCCGTTTGCACCAACAAGGGCGCAAAGTTCAGACTGATTCACCTCGAAGGAAACGTCATGCAACACACGCCGTTTTCCATAGCGCTTTGACACCTTTGATAGCTTTATCGCTGATGCGCTCATTGGCCTCCTATTCTGCTTGATAACAAAACCGCTGCTGCCAGACTGTCGCCTGGCAGCAGCCGCAACTGCTAGAAATTAACAACACACAAGTTTTTGCTGCAGTTATTGACGCAGACGCGTGCTCCACAGAATGCCTTGCAGTAACCGTTGCACCCACCACCGGGGTCCACATAACTCGGCTTTACAATCCAGCTCATATCGTTCCTCCTTTCTTTTATCGTTCGTTCTTGATGTTATTGTTTGCCGATAACTTATATTTGTCAAGATAATTAATAAACAAAGAACCCGTGTTAGACACGGGTTCCGTTACACTGATATTTCGTTATAGTTGTTCTTTTTATGCTACTCGTCGCTCAAATCTACAGCGAAGACCGATGTCGGAAGCGACACCTCATTGCCTCTGCCATCCCGCATCTGCCTCACGGCATTCTTCGCGCGCTCGACAATAAGTTCCTCGAGCTCCTTCTCGCTCACGCGCTGAATAATATCTCCCGGTTGACAATCAAGCTCATCACAGATTTCAAGAAGCGTCTTAAGACGAATAGCTTTAATTTTTCCGTTTCTTAGCTTAGAAATATTAGCCGGAGTATGCCCCGTGGCACGAATCAGATCAGAGCTGGTCTTTCCGGTCTTAAGCAGCTGCGTCTCAAGCTCGATGATGAGATAGCTCATGTTTCCTCCTACACAAGCTCGTCAGACTGCTCCTGGAGCAGCGAGGCATAGCTCCAGATCACCGAGACAAACAAACAGACGGCCGCGCCGATAAGCGACCCCGCGTCAAAGGCAACGCCCTGGCAAATCGCGATAACGAAGGAATGAGGCACGACGCAAAGCTCCAGCCCACCAATGGTAAGATTGACCGATCCATAGGCACCAACAAGCGAAACCGCGGCGTTAACAGCAAAGGCAAGCGCGAGAACACGGATAAGCCGCACATGCGCCCTGGTAAAGGGCGATACGCCCCGCGAAATGTCACGGCTGATTCCGCACAAAACGACAAGCGAAATACCCATGACAAGCGCCATGCACAGTCCGCTTGGGATAACGATGCACCCGCCATTGAGAAGCGTCACAACACCGAAAGAATCGACAGAAGCAGCGTTTGCAACCGCATACCAGATCACGTAAACAACCAACGCGGCGAAAGCGACGAGCATTCCCGCAAAAACGACCGCCATGCAAAAGCCAAGCTTCCTTACAGTCTCGCCCGCCTTGGCCATACGCTGAACGCTGTTGGACATATACTCACCCTCATCGAATCTATCGTTATCGAAATAGTTTATCGAACAACGATATGGATTGCATGTACAAAGCCCAGCCGGTACGCATAGGTTATTTACTAATCCGAAGGGTGAGAGTGGATTTTTGGACACGTATCGAACGAGAGTGGATAATCTCCCACTTTGAGGCCGGGGACTGCGGACAAAAAGTTGGACCGTCAAGGTCCGGTTTGGAGTCCGCATGACATACAGTAGAGCCGTAGTAGAGAGGGCCGGGGAGCTCCGCCGCTCCGGGCTCTCGTGCAGGGAGATAGCCCGGGAGCTCGACGGGCCGAGCAAGAGCGCCGTCGCGCGCTGGACGAGGTCCGTGGCCGCGGGCGGAACCGTCGGGAGGGCGGTCGCGAAGATGGAGCGGCCGAAGGTCGTCGGGGACGGTCCGGTGTACCCCGACATCGACCCGGACGACAAGGACGCCCTGATAGATGCGCCTCGTCCTGGAGAACGCCGTCCTCAGGGCGGTGAACGACGTTTTAAAAGCCGCGAGCCTCGACGGGATGTCGAACAGGGAGAAGACCCTGGTGATAGACCGCCTGAGGCCTGCGGGGAAGTGGTCCTTGAGAGAACTCACCGCTTTCTTGAGGATATCGAGGAGCTCCTATGAGTACTGGCGGCCCCGGCTCCGCCGCCCCGACAAGCACGCCGCCCTGCGCGGGCGGGGGCGGGAGCTGTTCGAGGAGGGCGGCCGCAGCTGGGGCTACCGCACGATATGGGCGCGCCTGCGCCGCGAGGGCGTGCGCGCGTCCGAGAAGGTGGTGCGCCGGCTGATGCGGGAGGAGGGCCTCGCGGTCGTCTACAACAGGCGGCGGCGCAGGGGGTGGAGCTCCTACGAGGGGGAGGTCTCGGCGGCCCCGCCGAACCTGGTGGCCAGGGACTTCTCGGCCGCGGCCCCCGACGAGCTGTGGGTCACCGACGTCACCGAGTTCCGCATACCCGCCGGCAAGGCCTACCTGAGCGCCGTGGTGGACTGCTACGACGGGCGCCCGGCCGGCTGGCGGATCGGCCCCAGGCCCACGGCCTCGCTCGCCAACGGGTCGCTGCTCGACGCCCTCGCGGCCAGGCGGGAGGGGGCGCGCACCGTGGTGCACAGCGACCGCGGGGGCCACTACCGCTGGCCGGGATGGATCGCGATCTGCTCGGAGCACGGGCTCGCGCGCTCGATGTCGGCCAAGGGGTGCAGCCCCGACAACGCGGCCTGCGAGGGGTTCTTCGGCAGGCTCAAGAACGAGTTCTTCCACTACCGGGACTGGGAGGGCGTCTCGCTCGCGGAGTTCTCGGAGAGGCTGGACGCCTACCTGCGGTACTATCGCGCGGGGAGGATCAAGCGCTCGCTGGGGTGGCTGAGCCCGGACGAGTACCGCCGCAGCGAGGGCTGGGCGGCGTAGGGGGGAAGCCATTTCGGCTATGAAGTGGCACTTTCTGGCCATTTCGGCCTTCAACTGGCAGTGCGGTGCGCCATTTCGGGGTCGAAGTGGCATTCGCCTCATGATTTACGAAAGCATCTAAACTGATGAGCTGCTTTGCGTTGTGATGGTCATCTGTGTTACAATGTCTTACAACAACGAAAAGGAGTAAGCCATGGCTGCAACTTCTACTATGACCATCCGCATGGGGGCTGATGAGAAATCCCTTATCAACGACTATGCGAAGACCTTCGGCATGACGGCTTCGGAGTTTGTGCGCACCGCCGTGCTCGAGCATATTGAAGATGAGCTCGATTTGCGTGATTGGTATGCGGCCAAGGCCGAATTCGATGCCGATCCGACTACCTATACCGCTGACGAAATAGCGAAGAAGTATCTCTGATGTGGCGGCTTCTCTTCTCGAAAAAGGCTGACAAACAGCTTTCGAAGCTTGATCCCGGGGTACGGCGCGTGTTGGTTTCATGGCTCCTGAAACACCTCGATGGGTGCGAAGACCCCCGCGCTTTCGGCAAGGGGCTTGTGGGCGACAAGTCCGGCATTTGGCGATACCGGGTGGGGGACTATCGGATTCTATGCG
>CAJMMX010000020.1 GCA_905214615.1 uncultured bacterium
CCCGCATGCGACCTACAAGTTCGACGAGAACATCATCGTGGGCAACGTTGCGTTCTTTGGTGCCACGAGCGGCCGCGGCTTCATTAACGGTCTTGCCGGCCAGCGTTTTGCCGTGCGTAACTCCGGTGCCACCGTGGTGGTCGAGGGCTGCGGCAACCATGGCTGCGAGTACATGACGGGCGGTCTGGCGCTTATCCTGGGCGAGGTCGGGCAGAATTTTGCCGCCGGCATGACGGGCGGCGTGGCCTACGTCTTTGACCAATACGGCACGCTCGATGCCCGCGTGAACCATGAGAGCGTGGAGCTCAAGGCCCCGACGGCCGGCGAGTTGGCGCAGATTCGCGAGCTCATCCAGGAGCACGTGGACGCGACGCAGAGCCCGCGCGGCATTAAGCTGCTCTACAGCTTCGACTCGATGAGCAAGCACTTTGTGAAGGTCATTCCGACCGAGTACGAGCGCGTGCTGGCGATTGTCGCTGCGGCCGAGGCCGTGGGCAAGACGCATGCGCAGGGCGAGGAGTTGGCGTTTGACATCGTGACCGGTCGCGCCGACGCTGCTGATGTTGCCCGCTTTGACGTGGCGGGCGGTGCGGCTGGCGCGGGTGTTGCGCCCGTGGCCGCTACCGGTTCTGTTGCTTCGACCAAGAAGGAGGCGTAAGTGCCATGGGTAAGCCCGGTGCTTTTCTTGATATCGATCGCGTGGCTCACGAGCTTCGCCCCGTGGAGGAGCGCAGCCATGATTTTGATCCGCTGTACGTGGAGCTCGATGACGATGCGCGTCGCGCCCAGGCGAGCCGCTGCATGATGTGCGGCGTGGCGTTTTGCCAGATGGGCGCGAGCTTTGGCAAGGCACGCCCGAGTGGCTGCCCGCTGCACAACCTGATTCCCGAGTGGAATGAGCTGGTGTACCGTGGCCGCTGGGACGAGGCTGCCGAGCGTCTGTCGCTCACCTCACCCATGCCTGAGTTCACGAGTCGCGTGTGCCCGGCGCTGTGTGAGGCCGCATGCAACTTGGGGTCGGTCGACGGTCAGCCCACGACGATCCATGACAACGAGCGTGCGATCAGCGACCATGAGTGGGCAAATGGCGGTCCGCGTCGCTTTGAGCCGGCGGGGGAGGGCGCACCCACGGTTGCCGTGGTGGGCTCCGGTCCTGCTGGTCTGGTGGCAGCATGGGAGCTTGCGCGTCGTGGCGCCCGCGTGACGGTGCTTGAGCGCGACGACCGCCCGGGCGGTCTGCTCATGTACGGCATTCCCAACATGAAGCTCGACAAGTCCGTGGTCGAGCGTCGCGTGGCGCTCATGCGCGAGCTGGGCATTGTGTTTGAGCTGGGTGCCGATGTGACGGACCCTGCGGTGGCAGCCAAGCTCGATGGTTTTGACGCTGTCGTGGTGGCTGCTGGTGCCCGTGCCCCGCGCGGGCTTTCGGCTGCGAACATCGATGCGCCCGGCGTGGTGTATGCCGTGGACTATCTGACGGCTTCGACTGTGTCGGTGCTCGATGGCGGAGAGCCCGCTATTGACGCGCGCGGCCTGGACGTCGTGGTCATTGGCGGCGGCGATACCGGTAACGACTGCGTGGGTACCGCGGTGCGCCAGGGTGCGCGCAGCGTGCGCCAGTTTGAGTTCTTGCCGGCTGCGCCCGATAAGCGCGCGGCGAGCAACCCCTGGCCGCAGTGGCCCAACGTTAAGAAGACCGACTACGGCCAGCAGGAGGCTATCGCTGCGATGGGTGGCGAGATGCGTGTCTGGGGCGTGGACACGCTCGAGGTGTTGCTGGACAAGAAGGGTGCGGCTGCGGGCCTGCGCGTGGTCGATCTGGACTGGTCGGCGGGAAAGCCCGAGCGCATCGCAGGCTCCGAGCACGAGGTGCCGGCGCAGCTGGTGCTCATCGCCTGCGGCTTTACGGGTCCCGAGCATGGCGTGTTCGATGCGGTGGGCGTGCCTGTTGCCACCACTGGTCGTCCGCTGCCCGTGATGGCTGCCGAGGGCTCGCATCTTGCGGCGCGTGTCGACGGCGTCGCCGCGGATGCCGCGCCGGTGTATGTGGCGGGTGATGCCCGCAACGGCAGCTCGCTCGTTGTGAACGCCATGGCCGATGCCCTGGCCTGCGCAGCCGAAGTCGCCGACGCGCTGGAGCTGTAAAGTAGTCATTTAAGAACGTCCCCAACGACTAGTCATTGGGGACGTTCTTTTTTGTCTAGTCGTCGGGGACACTCTTTGCGCGCCTTCGAACGATTTGTTCGTTTGCTGACGTGCGGGTGTTCATTTGTCGACTTCTTGGGCTGCGGTCACCTGTTGTTTCTGTGGTGGCTGCGGGCATCTGGCTCAAGAGGGCGGGTTGGCTGTCTATGTCTACCTGCGGTTTCTTTGCGGTGCGTTCATTCGGTCAAGTGTCCCGTCAAGTGTTTGGCTAGCATCTGGTTTGCAGCCGGAGGCCTATTTTGCCCGCGCTTGCCTCGGTTGCTCGCCCTCCTCGTAAGCTCAAATTGAGGTCCATCAGTTTGAGGAGGATGCCATGACTGACCAAGTTTTTGACCGAGCACAGCTGGCCGAAGCCGTCGGCAACGATATTGCCGACATGGCTCACTTTTGGATGCTGCGGAAGTTTCAATTCCTGGAGCCGGCGCGCGAGCAGTTCGAGATCATCGTCGACCCGTGGCTCAGCTATTGCGAGGAACCTTCTCAAAACGAAATCATGGCCTACAACATGGCGTTTACCGATTGGCTGTTGTTTGAGCGCCCCTATTACCACGGCAAGACGCTGTTGGAGCTGTACGTGGACGAGCCGACAGCGTCAATTTCTCCTGCTTCGCTCGGGAGACTTAAGCAGGTACGCGACACGCAGTATTTCTCGCGCTTTGGCATTTTGGACAAGGATCCCGCGACTGGCATGGTCGTGCTGAAGGACACGCGCACCGACCGTCGCTTTGACGTCTACGACCCACATATCGTGCAAAAGGAGCACTGGAACGATGGCGCGATTGCGGTGCGACTCGCGTGCGTCGACGATGTCTGGCTGACGGCGGGGCAGCTCTACCTGTATGACATCGCGCGCCTGAGCGACACGGCGGTCGACGGGCCGGGCGCGGTGCATCCCGAGGATTTAGAGGACGGTTTCGACACCTCGTGCATCAGCTTCTTTTTGCGCCTGGTCCGCGACATCATGGGCGCCCAGGGGCGGTACGTGAAGTCGCTCAACATCTACGAACAGGAATGGGAGTAAGGGATGGGCAGTTGTCGCCTGCCTTGCCTTCTGCCTTTATGTCTCGATCTGTAACGTTTAGGGACAAAAAACCGGTCTACCTGTTACAGATCGAGACGAATACTTGGGCGCCGCTGGTTTGTCTAAATCTGTAACGTTTAGGGGCCTGGAGAACGTCTAACTGTTACAGATCAAGACGTTTATCAGCGGAGGCAACGGTGACAATGGCCCATTTCTCCGATGTGGTGGTGATGGAAGTGTCTAATACCGTTCTTAAACACAAGCATGCAACACGTAACACCTTGGCGCGGAATAGGATGCTTGCCAGGCTCACGGAGGCAGCTGAATTAGGCGTGCTGCTTGTGACGCACGACAATGCCGAGCTCATGTGGCTGCGGCGTCATGTGGGGACCGATGACATTGCGGAGCCCGAGCCGTATTTGTTTTGTTTTCAACATGATTGGGATGCGTTGACGCCGGCGGAGCGAGCACTGCGGGCTATCAAAGGGCTTGCGGAGTTTCATCCAGACTGGGCGTTTTGGGGCTATGACGCGGCGCTTTTGTGGGGTCTGGAGGTGCCGAATGATCTGCTCGGGCCGCGATTTCTTGTTAAGACAGGTTGCTCGGTGCTGCTGGGTGCAGGATGTCGGCTGTTGCGTCCGCAGGCGGCGGGTGCGCTTGAACAAGTCGACGGCGTGCGGGTGACGCCGTTTTGGCGCACGGTGGAGGATTGCCTGCTGCGCGCGCCGTTTTCGTATGGCCTGGCGATTGCCGATTCTGCATTGAGGGCAAGAGGCGTATCGCGCGATGATCTGTGCGAGCGCCTCCGCTCCGATTGCGAGGGCAGACGAGGGCATCGCAGGGCGCAGGTAATCGCGTCGCATGCGGATGGGCTGTCTGAGAATGGCGGCGAGTCACGCTTTCGGGCATTCTTTATTGCATACGGTTTTCCGGTACCAGAGTTGCAGGTGGAGTTTCGCGACCCGCTTGATCCGAACCAAGTGTTTCGCGTCGACTATTTTTGGCGGCTCGAGGACGGGACATGTGTCATCGGTGAGCTCGACGGAAAGGGAAAGTATACCCTGCAGGATGGTGGGGATCGGGAGTCGGTCGACCCATTCGTGGCAGAACGTCAGCGAGAGTCTCATCTGACGATGCTCGGGCACAAGGTGCTTCGGTTTACGTTTGATGAACTCAAGAACCCGGTGAAGCTGGCTGAAAAGATGAGGCTGGCGGGGATTTCGCAGCGGGCCGATTTGGCTGAGGGATGGAAGCGTCAGTGGTATGGGTGCTAAGGGGTGCAACTGACGCGAATGTGGTTGTTTCTGCCGAGTTTGTCTCGATCTGTAACAACAAGGGGCCGTTTGGCCTCGTAACTGTTACAGATCAAGACAGAAGGTTGGCTGCCGCTAAAAGATCTCAATCTGTAACAGCTAGAGGCCGAAAACCTGTCTAACTGTTACAGATTTAGACGTTTGACGACAGAGCTGGAGAATATCTTAATCTGTAACATCTAACGGCCAAAAACCGCTCTAACTGTTACAGATTGAGACAAAGGTTGGACGCGGTGCCGAAAGATCTCGATCTGTAACACTTGGAAGGTTAAAGACGGTCTATCTGTTACAGATCAAGACATTTCCCGGATGTCGCTGGGGTGGGACTGCAGTGCATTCCATTCCCCGCATCTCCTCCTTTCTCCGTTAACCGATATGTCTGCAGCAATCCTGCCGTGCTGGGTAATAATGGACAAATGTTCAAGTTAATCGTGAGGGAGGAGCTCGATATGGCGACTGCCGATCGTCCCACGTTGTTTATCAATGCGACCGTTCTGGATGGTTCGGAACATATGGAGCCGCAGCCCGATATGGCCGTGGCCGTCGAGCGTGGCATCATCACCTGGATGGGACCGAGTGCTGTGGCGCAGGCGCCTGCAGGTGCCGAGGTCATCGACCTGGCAGGGGCGTATCTCATGCCGGGCCTCATCAACATGCACGTGCATCTGTGCGGTTCGGGCAAGCCGGTCTCAGCGGGCGATGCGGGCGCGCTGATGAAGAAGCTTGATAATCCGGTGGGCCGCGCCGTCGTGCGCCATATCCTCAAGGGCAGTGCCCAGCAGCAGCTGGCAAGCGGCGTGACCACGGTGCGCGGCGCGGGCGACCCGCTGTTTGCCGACATTGCCGTGCGTGACGCTATCGATGCCGGCAAGTATCAGGGTCCGCGCCTGGTAGCGCCGGGAACGGGCGTCACGGTGCCGGGCGGCCATGGCGCGGGCTTGTTCGCCCAGGTGGCCAACAGCCCCGTCGAGGCAGCCGAGCAGGTGCGCGATCTGTATGCGCGCGGCGCCGACGTCATCAAGCTGTTCGTGACGGGCGGCGTGTTCGACGCGACCGAAGTAGGTGAGCCGGGCGTGCTGCGCATGCCGCTCGATGTCGCCGCGGCGGCGTGCAAGGCGGCGCACGAGGTTGGCCTTCCGGTCATGGCCCATGTCGAGAGCACCGAAGGTGTGAAGGCCGCGCTTCAGGCCGGCGTCGACACAATCGAGCACGGCGCTCCGATGACCTCCGAGATTCTGGAGCTGTACCGCGGCGCCGCGGGAACACAGCTCGAGGGACGTGCGCCGAGTGTGACCTGCACGATTAGTCCGGCGCTGCCGTTTGTACTGCTCGATCCGGGAAAGACCCATTCGACCGACACGCAAAAGAAGAACGGCGACATCGTGTGCTCGGGCATTATCGAGAGCGCTCGTGCGGCGCTGGAAGCCGGCGTTAAGGTGGGCCTGGGCACGGACTCGAGCTGCCCGTTCGTGACCCAGTACGACATGTGGCGCGAGGTGGCTTATTTTGCCAAGTACGTGGGTGTGAGCAACACGTTTGCGTTGCATACGGCTACGCAGGTCAATGCTGAGCTACTGGGCCTGGGTGACGAGACCGGCACGATCGAGTGCGGCAAGGCGGCCGATATCCTGGTGACGCGCGAGAACCCGCTCGCTGACCTGTGCGCTCTGCGTGAGCCGATGCATGTGATGTGTCGCGGCGATCTGATACGCAAGCTCAAGGTGAAGCGTATTCCCGAGGTGGACGCCGAGCTCGACGCGATTATGGCCATGCCTGCCGAAGCGCTGGCCGAGGAGCTGGCCCGCGACGGCGTGGCGTAGATGTGACAAGGGGACAGTTCCGTTGCCGTATACAAAAAGTCGAGGTCTCAACACGAGGCCTCGACTTTTTTATCGAACAAATGCTTCAGATTCGAGACAAACACTACTGATTCATTTGCCCCACGGCGCGATGCCTAGGAGCGCGTTTCCATCTTGGCGTGGCACTTGGGGCAGGTGACGCGGATCTTACCCTTGCCCTTGGGGACGGACAGCATCTGACCGCAGTTAGGGCACTTGAGGTACGCCGTGGTCTTGCGGCCCTTCCACATCTTCTTGGCCGTTCGCTTGGCGCGCTCAAAGTCTTCCTTGCTGGTGCCGGCCGTGCGCGAGGCGTTGGCAGCTGCAGTCCCGCCGCCCAAGCTGGCGACGAACTTACCTAGGCCGGGGACGTTTGCGGTCGCCGTGACAAAGGCCGCGTTCTCCTTGCGACGCGCGTCGATGTTCTTGGACAGGCCGCGCAGCACGCCGATCACGATGACGGCGATGGCGATCCAGCTGAGCCACTGGATACGGGCCATCGACCCGATCATCGCGATGATAATGCCTGCGAAGCCCAACACGACGGTGAGCTCATCGGCGCCGTTGCGACCCTTCATAAAGTCATTCATGCGAATTGCCTTTCGTTCGATATACCGCACGCCTTTATACCCGATTTAGAGCAAGGGGGACAGGTTAATCTACACCAAGGTGGTGCAAACATACCTATCCCCGATACACCAAGATGGTGCAAAGAAGTCTGCCCTCAATGTCCCCAATTATTTGGAGAGCTTGTCGACGACGCGTTCGATCTCGGCGAGCTTGGCGGCCTTGAGGTCTTCGTCGCCCGATTCGATTGCCGAAGTCACGCAGCCCTCGATATGCGCCTTGAGCACGTCGGCGTTGATGCGCGCAATGAGCGCCTGCGTTGCCATGAGCTGCGTGGAAATATCGACGCAGTAGCGGTCCTCATCGACCATCCGCAAGATGCCGTCGATCTGGCCGCGTGCCGTCTTGAGCATGCGGGTCACCGATTTGTGGTCTGCCATCATGGCGGGCCCTCGTTTCTGGTCGATGGGGTCGAATGCTTCTGGTAGCTGCTACGCGGCGGTCACGGACAGGGCGTGGAACTTCTCGCCGGCGCCCTCGACGGCGGCAGCGAGCTGCTCGGCGGTCACGGTGTCGGCGCACTCAACCTGGACGGTCTGGGTCTCGTGATCGGCGTCGGCGTCGGTCACGCCGGCAACGTTGAGCAACGCCGTCTCGACGGTGGCGTCGCAGTGGCCGCACATGAGGCCGGAAGTCTTGATTGTGTATCGCATCGGTATTCCTCTCTGTTGTGTCGGCTTTCCCAGGCACCCGACCTTGGCCTTCAAGCCGTCGCTCGCGTACCAAAGTACGCGTCGCTCCTCTTTCAGGTCAATCTCGGGCACCTGGAAAACCCGTTCTAAATGGACTTAAGGGTGAACCTATTTTGCCACTTTAGGCTTAAAGGTTCGTAGGCGCAGCGCATTGCTTACGACGCACACGCTCGACAGGCTCATGGCCGCGGCGCCGAACATCGGCGAGAGCTGCCAACCGGTGAGGGGGAAGAACACGCCTGCCGCCAGCGGAATGCCGATGCCGTTGTAGAACAGCGCCCAGAACAGGTCCTGCTTGATGTTGCGGATCGTGGCGCGCGAAAGCTCGATGGCGCGCGCAACATCCATGAGGTCGCTGCGCATGAGTACCACGTCGGCGCCCTCCTTGGCGATGTCGGCGCCGGTGCCGATCGCAAGGCCCACGTCGGCGCGCGCCAGGGCGGGGGAGTCGTTGATGCCGTCGCCCACCATGGCGACCTTGCCGCCCGCATCCTGCAGTTCGCGCACGTGGCGTTCCTTGTCGGCGGGGAGGACGTCGGCGATGACCTGTTCGCTGGTGAGTCCCACGCGGCGGGCGATAGCCTCGGCCGTCACGCGGTTGTCGCCGGTGAGCATGCGCACGTCGACGCCGAGCTTGCGGAGCGCGGCGATGGCCCCGGCGCTCGTCTCTTTGACCTCGTCAGCCACGGCGATGGTGCCGACAAGCTCGCCGTTCTTGGCAAAGAACAGCGGTGTTTTGCCCTCGGCGGCAAATTGCTCGGTAAGACCCGCGGGCACGGTAACGCCCAACTCGTTCATCAGGCGTACGTTGCCGGCGGCGATGACATTCTGCCCCTCGCGCGCCGTTACGCCACGACCGGGCACGGCGGCAAAGTCCTCGACCATGCGCGCGACAATTCCGCGTGCCTCGCACTCGGCCATAATCGCCTCGGCCAGCGGGTGCTCGCTCGAGCGCTCCAACGCGGCGGCCAGCTTGAGCAGCGACTTTTCGCTCATGGCGGGCGAGCCGTCGGCGCGCACGGCAACCACAATGTCGGTCACGGCCGGCTTGCCGCGGGTGACGGTGCCGGTCTTATCGAGCACCACGGTGCCCACGTTGCGCAGATTCTCCAGCGCCTCGGCGCTCTTAAACAGAATGCCCATCTCGGCGCCCTTGCCGGTGCCCACCATAATGGCGACGGGCGTGGCCAGGCCGAGTGCGCACGGGCAGCTGATCACCAACACGGCCACGGCGGAGGTGAGCGCCTCGTTTATGCTGCCGGTCAGCGCCATCCATACCGCAAAGGTCACGGCCGAGATCACGAACACCACGGGCACAAACACGCCGGCGACCTTGTCGGCCAGGCGGGCGATGGGCGCCTTGGTGGCGTTGGCGTCCTCGACGAGCTGGATGATTTTGGCAAGCGACGTGTCGGCGCCCACGCGTGTGGCACGGAAGGTAAACGAACCGGTGCGGTTGACGGTGGCGGCGTTGACGGTGTCGCCGGCGGTCTTTTCCACGGGGATGGACTCGCCGGTGAGCGCACTCTCGTCCACGGCCGACGCGCCCTCGAGTACCACGCCGTCGACGGGGATAGACTCGCCGGGGCGCACGCGCAGGACCTGGCCGGGAAGGATACTGTCGACGTCCACCGTGGTCTCGGTGCTGTCATCGGCAACGACGGTCGCGGTCTTGGGCGCCAAGTCGATGAGCGCCTCGATGGCGCCGCCGGTCTTGGACTTGCTGCGCGTCTCGAGGTATTTGCCCACGGTGACGAGCGACAGAATCGTGCCCGCGCTCTCAAAATAGAGGTTGTCCATGCCCGTCATCATGGCCTCGTGCACCTGACCTGCGGCTAGCTGGTCGGCCATGATGAACATGGCGTAGAGCGACCAGGCAATGGAAGCGGTGGCGCCGACGGCGATGAGGGCGTCCATGGTGGGCGCGCCGTGCACGAGCGACTTGAAGCCGTTGATAAAGTACGCGTCGTTGACGTAGACGATGGGGATGAGCAAGACGAGCTCGGTGAGGGCGAGCGTCATGCTGTGGGTGTGGTCGGTGAAGACGCCGGGCAGTGGCCAACCGAGCATGTGCCCCATGCCTATGTAGAACAGCGGGATGAGGAAGACGATTGAGACGATGAGGCGGGTGCGCATGGCAGAGGCGGCGGCCTCCAACTTTTTGGTCGGCGACTCCATATGGGCGGCGCCGGACCTGGCTTGCGTACTGCCGCTTTGGGCGGCGTCGGTGCCCGTGCTGACGGGTGAGGCCGAGTAGCCAGCGCGGTCGACGGCGGTGCAGATATCGTCGGGGGAGACCTGCGCAGGGTCGTAGTCCACCAGCATAGAGCCGGCGAGCAGATTGACCGCGACGCTCTCGACGCCGTCGAGCTTGCTCACGGCGCGGTCTACGTGCGCCTGGCAGGCGGCGCACGTCATGCCACCCACATCGAATTTATCTTGAGCCATGGCTTCTCCTTTCTGTAGTTTAGTGTTGGAATTGTTAACCAACCGATACTATACACCCATACCCCCTGGGGGTGTCTAGTAATAGTTGGAATGTATGACTTTTCATTACAGATGAGGGCGGCTGCTCAATCGTTGGCAGTCCCTGCCAAACATCTCAATCTGTAACATCTAGCAGGGAAAATGACCTCTAATTGTTATAGATCGAGATTTTGTTTTGCGAGGTTTGAGTTTGTCTCGATCTATAACAGCTGGACCGGTTTTTGCTGAGTATCTGTTACAGATTGAGACAATTGGCCCAGGTCCGCCGCGTCCGCCTCGTCATCTGTGGTTTACGTGGGGGCATGCGAAGCGCGGGTATACTAACCCGCGGCGAATCTGCTCCATCGCTTAGTGCTGCTGCGTCTGGACGGCGCGTGATAGGGCTGCCAAAGCGATCGCCAGCGTGCTGAGCAACGTCCTCTCTGTGCGCACCCGTTTTTGTATGTATTAGCGCACTACCAAGCACGCCCGCGCGGCCGCATGCCGTGCCCATTGCGCGTGCAGATAAGGAACAACAACATATGCGTAATTCTGTATCCGACGTCACGGACGCCGAGATTCTGGACGAGGCCCGCGAGGCCATGACCCAGGCTGCCTTCGATGCTGCCGACGAGGCCAATGCTGCCCAGGCCGTCGAGTCCGCGACCGAGAACCTGCCCGCCTTTGACGAGCTGGGGCTTTCGGACGAGATGCTCCGTGCTATCGAGAATCTGGGCTACACGGCGCCCACGCCCGTTCAGGCCGGCTCCATCCCCGTGGTGCTCGAGGGCCGCGACCTGCTTGCCGCCGCTCAGACCGGCACCGGCAAGACGGCTGCCTTTTTGCTGCCGACCATGAACAACCTGGAGCACATTGCTCCGCCCAAGCCCGTGCGTGAGCGCGGCGGCCGCAACCGCCGTCGCGGTGCCAAGAAGCCCGAGGGCAACGGCCGCGGCCCCGTGATGCTCGTCATTACCCCCACGCGCGAGCTCGCACAGCAGATCGACGAGGTCGCCAGCAAGATTGCCGACGTCACCGGCCATGTTGCCGTGACCGTCGTGGGCGGCGTGAGCTACAAGCCGCAGACCGCGGCGCTCAAGTACGGCTGCGACATCCTGGTCGCCACGCCGGGCCGTCTGGTCGACCTGATCGAGCAGGGCGCTTGCCACCTGGACGAGGTCAAGGTGCTGGTACTCGACGAGGCCGACCGCATGCTCGACATGGGCTTTTTGCCTGCCGTCCGTCGAATTGTGCGCGAGACGCCGGCCGAGCGCCAGACGCTGCTGTTCTCGGCGACGCTCGACGAGGAGGCCGTGGGCGAGATCACCGACCTGGTGAGCGACCCGGCCCGCGTGGAGATCGCGCCGGCCACGTCGACCGCCGACACCGTCGATCAGTTTGTGTTCCCGGTGTCCATCGAGGCAAAGAACAACCTGCTGCCTGAGTTCCTCAAAAAGGAGGGCCCGGAGCGCACCATCGTCTTTATGCGCACCAAGCACCGCGCCGACAGCTGCTGCCGTCGCCTTGAGCGCAAGGGTATCAAGGCCGCCGCGATTCACGGCAACCGCAGCCAGGCCCAGCGCGAGCGCGCGCTTTCGGCCTTCCGCGACGGCACCGTCGACGTGCTGGTGGCAACCGACGTGCTCGCCCGCGGCATCGACATTAGCGACGTGCGCTACGTCGTGAACTTTGACGTGCCGGCCGAGCCGACCGACTATATCCACCGCATTGGCCGTACGGGCCGCGCCGGCGAGCTGGGCTGGGCCATTACATTTGTGACCGAGCAGGACGTGGACGAGTTCTACGAGATCGAGAAGCTCATGGACAAGACGGCCGATATTTACGAAGCGGGCGACCTGCACGTGGGTCCCAACCCGCCCGCCGTTGACCCCGAGCGCGATCCTGCCGCCTTTAAGGTGAAGAAGAAGACCAAGCGCGGCAAGTCCAAGAGCAAGAAGAAACTCGAGCAAGCGCGTCGCGACGGCAAGCGCAACGGCGACGATTACGGCGATGTGGCCGGTCGTTCCAACCGCGGTCGCGATGAGCGTCGCGGCGACGGCGAGCGTCCGAGCCGTCCCAAGCGCGGCGGCAAGACCCGCGTGCGCGAGGGCGTTCAGGCTCGCGTGGACGAGGCTGTGGAGAGCGTGGCCCGCGAGGTAGCTGCCGAGGAGCGGGCCGGTGCTGTTGAGCAGGGACCGCGCGGCAACCGTGCCGAGCGTCGTGCCAAGCAGTTCCAGGGCGAGGCACACCGCCGTCGCCGTGAGGACGAGGACCGTGGCGGTCGTCGTCGTGTTGAGCGCGAGGACGAGGGCCGTGGTTCGCGCGGCGGCAAGCGCGGCTCGGGTGACCGTCGTCGCTCCGGTCGCGATGGCGAGCGCGGCGGGCGCGATGAGCGTCGCGGCGGCGAAGGCCGTGGTTCGGGTGACGAGCGTGGTACCCGCGGCGGCGAGTCCCGCGGCGGCAAGCGCTTTGACGAGCGCGGAGGCCGCGAGGGCGGCCGCGGTGGTGAGCGTCGCGAGGGCGCTCGTGGCAACGGTGGCCGCAGCGGCGCCGGTCGTTCGAATGAGTCGCGCGATCGTCGCGACCCGCGTGCCAGCCGCGATCGTCGCGATGACTGGCGCAACTACGACGATACCCGCGAAGAGCGTCGCGGCGGCTACCGTGGTGGTCGCGGCGGCAACCAAGCCGGTTCCCGTGGAGGCCGCGCCGGCGGTCGCGATAACCGTGGCAGCTATGGTAACAGCCGTGGCGGCAAGCGCGGCGGCAGCTCCCGTCGTCCCGGCGACGGCGGCGGCAAGCGCAAGTAACATACGCGTCGCGCGCTAGAGCGAGGTGAACCAAGGGCCCTGAGCAACTACGCTCGGGGCCCTTTTTGTTTGCCGTATCCGATCGCTAGTTCAAATGTGATTTCCTCGGGAATGCATCTAGAGGATGCCGTGGGCCTGTTTCCTGCCATGCGGCAATGGGTCCCATGGGGTGCACCGTGCATTTTTTGGAGTATTCTGTAGTTCGAGTTGTCTGCATATGATTCGACGTCGCCAACGGTGGTCTTCGGATATCCCTAGCGAGCGTTTTGAGCCAGATTTCGCCGTTTTCCGGAGCAGGGACGCGTTATTCTCGCCATGTCGGGACTTAAAATGATACGGCGCCCTACAGTTTTGCCCACCCGCGGCGGTGCTGGCGCGGTCACGTTGCAGAATACTCCGTTTTTTGCACGGGCCAGGATGGGGTACCTCGGGAGAACACGGCGGTATCCCGTAAATATATACAATCTGTACCGTAATTTATACAAAACGAAGAGGCAGACAGCGTAGGGTGGGTGCATTGGGGTGCTTGGTGCATTAAAACGGGGACCCTACGTGCCGTATACTCTGGCTGGATGTGAAAACGGCTTGACGCGTTGCCAGGCGTAGGGGGAGGGTGTCTAGATGAGCGTATTCGAAATTGTGTTTAGTCCGACGGGTGGAACGCGGAAGGTGTCTGGCCTTGTGGCCGGGGCGCTGGACAAAAAGACCGTTACCGTCGATCTGACCGATAGCGGGCTAGATTTCAGCGCTGTCTCGATGACTGAGGACGACGTGGCCGTAATCTCTGTGCCGGCGTATGCCGGTAGAATTCCGGCTGTGGTGGCTGACCGGTTGGGCATGGTGCGCGGCAACGGGGCTCGGGCTGTTTTGGTTTGTGTATACGGAAACCGCGCGTTTGAGGACACGCTCGTAGAGCTGGAGGACGTTGCGAAGCGCGCCGGATTTAGGGTGGTTGCAGCTGTTTCTGCTATTGCTGAGCATTCCGTTGCTCGTCAGTTTGCTGCTGGGCGACCGGATGCGCAGGATGCGGCGCAGCTCGCAGAGTTTGCGCAGCAAATTCAGCAAAAGCTGTTGGCTGAGGATGCGTCCGAGCCCTCTATCCCCGGCAATCGTCCTTATAAACAAGCTGGAGGTCGCCGCATGGCACCCGAGGCAACAGAGGAATGCGTCTCCTGCAGTGCATGCGCCGCGGCGTGTCCCGTTTGTGCTATCGACAAGGGCGACCCCAAGCGAGCAGCTGACGAGGCGTGCATCTCCTGCATGCGCTGCATCGCCGTATGCCCGCGAGGCGCTCGCAAGCTTGATCCCAACAAGCTATCCGCTGTTTCCCAGATGCTGAGCAAGGCTTGCGTCGTGCGGAAGGAATGCGAGCTCTTCATCTAACGCATGCGAAATTGCTGCAAGGAGTGCCCCTGGGTGCCGGCGGGAAAGGAACGTCCCTAAGTGCCGCCTAAATACCGTTTATCGAAGAAAAAATACCGCTCACCGGTCATAATGATAGACATGGCTTTGCTATTGCCTACAATAACTCCCGTAAAAAGAAATGCGGAAGGTTACCGAGTCCCTCGGACGTGGGCCTAACCAAAGTCTTTGAACGGGTGTGTCTCTATGGATGCATTCGCTTGATTTTGGTTGGGCTATATTTATGAAGGGACATGCCACCATGGGTTTCTTTTCTCGCCTGATGGGCGGTTCGGATGAGCAGAAGACTGCAGCTTCCGAGTTCGAAATCCTCGCTCCCGTTTCCGGCGAGCTTGTTCATCTAGAAAATACCAATGACCCCGCTTTTAGCAGCCGTGCCGTGGGCGATGGCGTTGCCGTGGTTCCCCAAGAGGGGACCGTGTGCGCTCCTGTTTCCGGTACCGTCGCGGCGCTGTTTCCGACTGAGCACGCGCTGGGCATTATGTCCGACGACAGCTCTGCTCAGGTGATGCTGCATATCGGAATCGACACTGTTAAACTTGAGGGCAAGGGCTTCCATGCGCTTGTTGCTCAGGGTGACCATGTCGATGCGGGCCAGCCCCTCGTCGAGGTCGATTTCGACGCGGTTCGCGCCGCTGGCTTCGACCCCACGGTCTTCGTTATCGTGTGCGAGCGCTCGGAGAACTCGACTCTTCGTGAGCATGCTTCCGGCCCTGTTGCTGTTAAAGAGCCTGTCGTCTGGCTTTCCGAGTAAATTCTTGTGGTGGGTACCGTGGTTATCAAGCGAGTTTTCAACAATAACGTCGCAATGGTCACTTCGGACGATGGCTCCGAGCTCATTGTCATCGGTCGAGGCCTCTGCTTTGGCCGTCATGCCGGCGACGCTATCGATGAAGCATCGGTCGAAAAGACCTATGCGCTGCAGGAGGGCACTTCTCAGGATTCGCGTACGATTGACCGCTTGGCACATCTTTTGGAGTCCATCCCCACCGTCAACCTCGTGATTGCCGAGGACATTGTTCAGATGCTCCGTCGAGAGCTCAATGTTGATATCAACGACAAGATTCTCATTGCTCTCGCAGACCATATCAGTCTTGCTTTGGAGCGCGAGCGTAAGGGCGTCCCCTGCGAGAATCCGTTGCTGCTCGAGATCCAGCAGTTCTATCGCAAGGAGTATGCGCTTGCGGGCCGTGCGCTGCAGATTATCAAGGAGTATATGGGCATCCAGATGAGCGAAGAAGAGCAGGGTTTTATTACGCTGCATATCGTCAACGCCACCATGCCGCAGCGCTCTGACCGTCTGATTGTTTCGGTCCAGCTTGTTCGCGACGTGCTCGCGATTGTTTCCGAGCACTATGCCACGACCCTTGACGTCACCTCGTTGCCGTACGAGCGTTTCGTTCGCCATCTGCAGTTTTTTGCGCAGCGGGCGCTCGATCCCGCGGCGGGGCAGGTCAATGGCGACGCGCTGTTCCGTATCGATGAAACGGCGTATCCGAGGGCGTTCTCGTGTGCGGAGTCAATTGCCGACCACTTAGCGTCTACCTATAACGTTGTCGTTACCGATGCCGAGAAGAGTTATCTCGCATATCACATTGTTAACCTGCTTGGAGAACCTGGTCTCTAGGCATAACGTGCCCACACATCGATTGATATAAGGCAAGGCTCACGGTCTTGTCCAGGGCACATCTGTCTTAATTTGCGGAAAAGGAAGGGGAGTACCGCTATGACCGCAAAAAAGAAGTTCAATTTCAAAGCGCCGTTGGAGGTGTTCGCGAAGTCAATCGTTCAGCCGATGATGTATCTCTCGGTTGCCGGCATCCTGCTCATCGTGGGCATCATTCTGACCAACAAGACCATCTGCGCCGTGATCCCTGTGCTGGGCTCCGGTCCGTTCCAGCTTGTGGGCGCCGTTGTCTATCAGTCGCTGATGTTTATCATCAACAACCTCTCGATTCTGTTCTGCGTGGGCATCGCCGGCGCCATGGCAAAGAAGAACAAGGGCCATGCTTCGCTGATCGCCCTGATGTCGTTCTTCCTGTTCCTGCAGGCTAACAACATCGTGCTCAACGTCACCGGCTCTCTTGCCGAAGCGAGCGGCATGCTCGGCCTTACCGGAACCGGCCAGAGCACCGTTATGGGCATTCAGGTGCTCGATACCGGCGTGTTTGGCGGCATCATTCTTGGTTGCATCACCGGTGCCGTGTTCAACAAGTACTCGAACAAGCAGTTCCCCATTGCCCTTTCGATGTTCTCGGGCGTTCGTTTTCCGTTCCTGATCATGATCATCATTTCCTGGATCATGGGTGCTGGCTTCTGCATCGTTTGGCCTCCGGTTCAGGGTGCCATCTCCTCCGTTGCCGGCATCATTAAGGAGTCGGGCAACATCGGTCTGTTTATCTACGGCATGCTCAACAAGCTGCTCGTTCCTACCGGTCTGCATCACCTCATCTACACCCCGTTCCAGTTCTCCGATGTGGGCGGCACCCTGACGCTGGGCGATCAGGTTATCGCCGGCGCCTATCCCATCCGTGTCGCCGAGATGGCAATGACGGGCCAGCCCTTCTCCGATAGCACCTACTTCAACAGCTACACCTTCAACAACCTGTGGCCCTACATCGGTATCGGTCTCGCCTTTATCTTCACCGCTTACAAGGGGAACAAGGATAAGACCAAGGCCGTTATCATCCCGCTGATCATCACCGCCGTGCTCTCCTGTGTCACCGAGCCCATGGACTTCCTCTTTGTCTTTGCCGCTCCCGTGCTCTTTGTCGTTCACTCGGTTCTTTCCGGTATCTTCCTGGTCCTGCTCAAGGTCCTCTCCGTGCCCGCTTCGACTGCAGGCGGCATCATCAACATCGTGGTCTCCAACCTGGTCCTCGGTGTCGATAAGACCAACTGGCCGGTTATGCTGGTGCTTGGAGTCGTCAACGCCGCTCTGTACTTCTTCCTCTTCACCTTCCTTATTAAGAAGCTCAACCTCCACACGCCTGGTCGCGAGGAGGAGTCCGAGCTCGCCGAGTCCGTTGCCGAGGGCGAGGCCGCCGCGTCTGTCGCGGTGAAGCAGGGCGCTGTTGCCGCGGCTCCCGCAGAGGGCGTCGATGCAGGCATCGCCGACCTGGTCGCAGGTCTTGGTGGCAAGGACAACATCGAGGAGCTCGAGAACTGCTTTACGCGTCTCCGCGTGAACGTTAAGAACCCGGACCTCATCGATGAGGACCTCATCAACCACGTGCCCAACAGCGGCATCAACCGCAACGGCAATAATATCCAGATCATCTTTGGCATGAAGGTCGCCGAGATGCGTGACAAGGTCGAAAACGCAATTGAGAAGGAGCAGTAAACAATGATCATTACTCTGTGTGGTGGCGGATCCACCTTTACCCCCGGCATCGTCAAATCCATCGCCCTGCGCAAGGACGAGCTCGACGTTGACGAGATTCGTCTGTACGACATCAACGAGGAGCGCCAGCGCAAGATCGGCGTGCTCGTGGACTGGATTTTGCACGAGGACCTCGGCCTGGACATCAAGCTCATGGTGACCACCGACAAGGAGACTGCCTTTACGGACGCGAGCTTCGTGTTTGCCCAGATGCGCGTGGGCGGCTATGCCATGCGCGAGCAGGACGAGAAGATTCCGCTGCGTCACGGCTGCGTGGGCCAGGAGACCTGCGGCTGCGGCGGCCTTGCCTACGGCATGCGCACCATCTTCCCCATGGTCGAGCTGATCGATGACGTTGAGAAGTACGCTAAGAAGGACTACTGGATTCTCAACTACTCCAACCCTGCTGCCATCGTGTCCGAGGGCTGCCGCGTGCTGCGTCCCAACGCTCGCATCATCAACATCTGCGACATGCCGATCGCGATCATCGACGTGGTTTGCGCCGCACTCGATATCGACAAGAAGGATGTCGAGTACGATTACTTTGGCCTCAACCACTTTGGTTGGTTCACCTCGATCCGCCACAAGGGCGAGGAGGTGCTCCCGCAGCTGCGCGAGTACATCAAGGAGCATGAGATTCTGCTGCCCGACTCCTACCTCAAGGGCATGGGCTCGCTCATGGCAAAGAAGCCCGAGGAGGCCACTGACGAGCACCCCGAGCAGAACCGCCACACCAAGGGCAGCTGGTACTACGTCTGGAAGGGCGAGTACGAGATCATGGAGTGCTTCCCGGAGTACCTGCCCAACACGTATCTGAACTACTACCTGCAGCAGAAGGAGTTCGTCGAGCATTCCAACCCCGAGCGCACCCGTGCTAACGAGGTTGAGGAGACGCGTGAGAAGAACCTCTTCGACGGCATCGACCACTACGAGAAGACGGGCGAGATCGACGAGAGCACGTTCTATGCGGGCAGCCACGGCGACTGGATTGCCGATTTGGCTATCGCTCTGAAGAACGACACCAAGCAGCGCTTCCTGGTCATTTGCGAGAACAAGGGCGCTATCCCCAACATGCCCTACGACGCTATGGTCGAGCTGCCTGCCTACATTGGCAAGAATGGCCCCGAGGTCATCAGCCGCGACAACATTCCTCTGTTCCAGCAGGGCCTCATGATGCAGCAGCTGAACTCCGAGAAGCTCGTGGTCGAGGCTACGATCGAGGGTTCTTACGAGAAGGCGCTCAAGGCCTTTACGCTGAACAAGACCGTGCCTTCGATGAAGGTCGCCAAGGAGGTTCTCGACGACATGATCGAGGCCAACAAGGGTTACTGGCCCGAGCTTAAGTAAAAGCAACAGGGTCGCTGGCCGCATACCTGGAGCAATGCCCCGTCCACGTGATTGCGTGGGCGGGGCATTGTCATTTGGTAACGCGTTTTACCAAATATGGCATTTATCTGCGGTAATGTTCTATTTCACCGCCGAGGGTGACATTTCATACCGCCTGCCGAACTGCGTGGAGACCTAACAACTTTTTAGGTCAGTGTTGTGCGTGTAGCAACTTCGCCCGGCCTCGCCTCCGGGCTGCCATGTGAGAGGGGATCTTATGGCTCGACTGCACGTAATGGAACGCAGCCACGCTCAGGCCGTCATGGACGACCTGCACGATGCGCTCGGACGTCGTCTGGCGGTGAGTTCGCTCGCCCCGTGCCCCGTTGAGTTTACGGCAGCGCTCGTCAATCTGTGCTCCACCCAGAGCTGCGGCAAGTGCACGCCCTGCCGCGTGGGCCTGAGCGCGCTGAGCGACCTGCTCGCCGATGTGCTCGAAGGGCGCGCCGATGAGTCCACGCTCAACTTGATTGAGCGCACCGCCCGCACCATCTATCTTTCGAGCGATTGCGCCATCGGCTACGAAGCTGGCGCCATGGCACTCACGGCCATTCGCGGCTTCCGCGACGATTTTGAGCATCACATCCGCGAGCGCTCCTGCGGCTTTGACCGCGAGGCCCGCGTCCCGTGCGTTTCGGGCTGCCCGGCGCACGTCGACATTCCCGGGTACATTTCGCTGGTCGAGGCCGGCCGCTATGCCGACGCCGTCAAGGTCATCCGCAAGAACAATCCGCTGCCGCTCGTCTGCGGCCTGGTGTGCGAGCATCCCTGCGAGATGCACTGCCGCCGTGGCATGGTCGACGACCCCATGAACATCCTCGCCCTCAAGCGTTTTGCCGTCGAGCACGGTGAGCTCAACGACCACAAGCCGCATGTAGTGGACAACACCGGCAAGCGCGTCGCCGTGATCGGCGGCGGCCCGGCCGGCCTTTCCTGCGCCTACTACCTGGCCGTGATGGGCCATAAGGTGACCATCTTTGAGCAGCGCCACCACCTGGGCGGCATGCTGCGCTATGGCATCCCCAGCTATCGTCTGCCGCGCGAGCGCCTGCAGGCCGAGATCGACTGGATTTTGAGCGCCGGCATCGACGTTGAGCTCGATCACTCCGTCAACGGCGAGGAGCTTGCCCGCCTGCGCGACGAGTTCGATGCCGTCTACCTGGCCATTGGCGCCCACAGCGATAAGAAGCTCGGCCTTCCGGGCGAAGAGGCGCCCGGCGTGGAGTCGGCCGTCAAGATGCTGCGCGCCATCGGTGACGACGAGCTGCCCGACCTGAGCGGCCAGCGCGTGTGCGTCATCGGCGGCGGCAACGTGGCCATGGACGTGGCGCGCTCTGCCGTGCGCTGCGGTGCCGAAAAGGTGAGCATTGTCTACCGCCGCCGCATCTGCGATATGACGGCTCAGGACGCCGAGATTGCCGGTGCCCAGGCCGAGGGCTGCGAGGTTCTGGAGCTGACGGCGCCGCTCGCCATCGAGACGGGCGAGGACGGTCGCGTGAGCGGCCTGCGCGTGCAGCCGCAGATTATCGGCGAGCCCCGTCGCGGTCGTCCGGCCCCGCGTGCCGCCGCCACGCCCGAGCGCGTCATTCCCTGCGAGCGCGTGTTCGTGGCCATTGGCCAGGACATCGATTCCAAGCCGTTTGAGGACATGGGCATCGTCTGCAAGTGGGGTCGCGTCGTCACCGATTCGGATGGCGCCGTGCCCAACTTCGACGGCCTCTTTAGCGGCGGCGACTGCCAGACCGGTCCCGCCACCGTCATCCGGGCCATCAACGCCGGCCGCGTTGCTTCGGCAAATATCGACCGCTACCTGGGCTTCGACCACAAGATCAAGCTCGACGTTGAGCTGCCGACCGTGCAGTTTAAGGGCAAGCACGAGTGCGGCCGCTGCGAGCTGGGCGAGCGCGAGGCCGGCGAGCGCATCCGCGATTGGAATCTGGTCGAGCAGGGCCTTACCGAGGAAGAGGCACGCCAGGAGGCAAGCCGCTGCCTGCGTTGCGACCACTTTGGCTTTGGCGCGTTCCGCGGAGGGAGGAACCTGGAATGGTAGAGCCCAACAAAACCACTGTCAGCGACAACACCGAAAGCGGAGCACTCAACATGGTCAAGCTCACGATCGATAACTGCGAGGTCGTGGTGCCCGAGCACACCACGATCCTGGATGCGGCCAAGTCCGTCGGCATCCAGATTCCCACCCTGTGCTATCTGCGCGATCTGAACGAGATCGGCGGCTGCCGTGTGTGCGTGGTCGAGGTTGAGGGCTGCGACCAGCTGGTTGCCGCCTGCAACAACTACGTACTCGACGGCATGGTGGTCCACACCAACAGCCCCAAGGCCCGCGAGGCGCGTCGCACCAACGTGCAGCTGCTGCTGTCCCAGCACGACTCGCGCTGTACGAGCTGCGTGCGCAGTGGTAACTGCAACCTGCAGACCATCGCCAACGACCTGGGCATCTTCTATCTGCCGTACGAGCAGCACCTGGCGCGCGAGGGCTGGGACTTCGACTTTCCCATCATCCGCGACAACGACAAGTGCATCAAATGTATGCGCTGCATCAAGGTGTGCGAGAGCGTGCAGGGCTTAGGGATTTGGGACCTGACCAACCGCGCCACGCATACCGCCGTGGGCACCCGCGGGCGTGCGCCGATCGGCAAGACCGATTGCGTCGCGTGCGGTCAATGCATCACGCATTGCCCGACAGGCGCGCTGCGCGAGCGCGATGACACCGAGGCCGTGTTCGACGCTCTCGCTGATCCCGACAAGATCGTGTTGGTGCAGATCGCGCCGGCCGTGCGTAGCGCTTGGGGCGAGGAGCTCGGCATTCCGCGCGAGGAGGCCACCGTCGAGCGCCTGGCCTGCGCACTGCGCCGTGTGGGCTTTGAGTACGTGTTCGATACTGATTTCTCGGCCGACCTCACCATTATGGAGGAGGGCTCCGAGCTGCTCGAGCGCCTGGGTAAGGCCGCCAAGGGCGAGGGCGACAGCCGCGGCTGGCCCATGTTCACGAGCTGCTGCCCGGGCTGGGTACGCTTTGTGAAGGCGCGCTATCCGGAGTTTGTTGACAGCCTGTCCACGTCCAAGTCGCCGCAGCAGATGTTTGGCGCTGTCGCCAAGACTTATTACGCCAAGGTTCTGGGCGTGGAGCCCGAGCGCCTGTTTGTGGTGTCCGTGATGCCGTGCACGGCCAAAAAGGCCGAGTGTGCGCTGTCGAGCATGGTGGGCGAGGACGGCGCGCCCGACGTGGACGTTGCGCTGACGGTGCGCGAGATGGTACGCATGATCCGCGCAAGCCACGTGAGCGTCGGCACGCTGGTCGAGGAGCCGCTCGATACGCCGCTGGGCTTTGGCACGGGCGCGGGTGTGATCTTTGGCGCCACGGGCGGCGTGATGGAGGCCGCCGTGCGCTCGGCATATTACCTGGTGACGGGCGAGAACCCCGACGCCGACTTCTTTACCGACGTGCGCGGCCTGGACGGCTGGAAGGAAGCCGTGGCCGATATCGATGGCACCAAGGTGCGCGTCGCCGTGGCACACGGGCTGGGAAACGCTGCCCGTCTGCTCGACGCGATTCGCGACGGCCGCGTGAGTTATGACTTCGTTGAGGTTATGGCATGCCCGGGCGGCTGCGTCGGTGGCGGCGGTCAGCCCATCCATGACGGCTGTGAGCTGGCAGCCGAGCGCGGCCAGGTACTGTGGGGCCTCGATGCGAACGCCAAGATTCGCTTCTCGCACGAGAATCCCGATGCCCAGGCGTGCTATCGCGAGTTCTTGGGTGCGCCGCTGTCGCCGCTGGCCGAGGGATTGCTGCATACCGACCATCACGCATGGACGATGCCTAACGAGGGGACGTGCTAGCGATGCGCGCGTTTGATTTTGAAATGTCGCGCCGGGGATTTGCCTCGGCGCTTGCCGCGGGCGCGTTGTCGCTTGCGCTGGTTGGCTGTGGCGGCGGAGCTGCGGGGGCGAGGTCTTCTGCGGGTTCGGCTGCTGGGTCTGCGGCGAGTGGCGCTGCCGCTGAGTCGGTCGAGGTGCGCGTTGCCTCGCTCAAGGGACCGACGTCGATCGGTCTGGTGCAGTTTATGGACCAGGCTGCCGATGGCGAGACGGACAATGAGTTCGACTTTGCGATCAGCGCCGCGGCCGACGAGATTGTGCCCAAGGTCATTCAGGGCGATATCGACATTGCCCTGGTGCCGGCCAACTTGGCGAGCGTGCTCTACAACAAGACCGAGGGTGCGGTGCAGGTCATCGACATCAACACGCTGGGCGTGCTGAACGTTGTGACGGGCGACGCAGGCGTGGCCTCGTTTGGCGATCTGGCGGGTCGTACCGTCTACATGACGGGCAAGGGCACCACGCCGGAGTACGTCATGAACTACCTGCTGGAGCGCGCGGGCCTGACCGGTCAAGTGACGCTCGAGTTTAAGAGCGAACCCACCGAGGTGCTGTCGGCCCTGCTTGCCGACCCGTCCGCCGTGGGCGTGCTGCCGGAGCCATTCAAGACCGCTGCCATCGCCAAGAGCGAGGGCAAGCTGTCGGCACCGGTGAGCCTGACCGATGTGTGGGACGAGCTCGCGGGTGACACGGGCTCCCGTTTGCTGACGGGCGTGACCGTGGTGCGCCGTGCCTTTGCCGAGGAGCATCCCGAGGCCGTTGCGGAGTTCTTGAGCTGCCATGCGGCGAGCGTTAAGGCTGTCAATGCGGCGCCGGCAGACTGGGCGCAGGCCGTGGTCGATGCCGGCATCGTGGACAACGCCAAGATCGCCGAGAAGGCGATTCCCGGGTGCATGCTTGTCTGCCAGACGGGCAAGGATATGAAGGCGGCGCTCTGTGGGTACCTGCAGGTGCTGGCCGATGCGGACGCGAGCGCCGTGGGCGGTAAGCTCCCGGCCGATGATTTCTACTACATGGAGTAGCCCGTGCGTGCGTTTGCTCGACAAATGACAGAGCGTATGAAGGCGGTGTCGGCAGCAGGTGCCGTCGCCGCCTTTTGGCTTGCTGTGTGGGTGCTGGTGGCGGCGCTGGTGGCGCAGCCGCTGATTTTGCCGGGGCCGGGTGCTGTTGCCTTGGCGCTGCTGCGCCCGATATGCGATGCCGGCACGTGGGCGATTCTGGCGGGCTCGGGCGCGCGGATACTGGGCGGGCTGGCGCTTGCCGCGGTATGCGGCGGTTTGTTGGCCGGGATTTCTGTACGGTCGCGGGCGTTTGCCCGCTTGGTGGCGCCGGCGCTTTCGTTTGTTAAGGCGACGCCGGTTGCCTGCGTGGTGGTCCTGCTGCTTATTTGGTTGGGGTCGGCACGTGTGAGCATCGCGGCGGTCTTTTTGATGGCGCTGCCGGGCGTATATTTCTCACTGGTCGAAGGCTTGTCGCAGGTGGATAAGCCACTGGAGCAGATGTTCCGTCTGCATGGCGTGCGCGGCTGGCGACTGTTTTGCGCCCATACCTGGCGCGAAGTCCTGCCGTTTGTGCTTTCGTGTGCGCGTGCCGTGATCGGCATGAGCTGGAAGGCCGGTGTGGCAGCCGAGCTGATCGGCATGGCGGTGGGCACCGTGGGTGAGCGCATCTATCAGGCGAAGCTTTTGATTGAGACGGCTGATCTGCTGGCGTGGACCGTGCTGGTCGTTGCCGCCTCATGGGCGTGCGAGCGCGTGCTGGTGTGGCTGCTGCGGGTTTCGGGGCCCGTGGCGTGGGGTGCGGCCGTGCGGGCGCATGGGCATGGGCTGCGCGGGCGTGCGAGGGCTGCGGGCGATGGCGCTGCAGCGGAGCTTGCGCTTGCCGTGGGCGATCGCGCGCCCTGGGCGCCGGCGCTCGACGGGCTGGTGCTCAACGTGCCCGCGGGTGGGCGTATCTGTGTGATGGGCGCCTCGGGTGCGGGTAAGTCGACGCTCCTTGCCCTTGCGGCAGGGGAGTGCGCACCGTGCTCGATGGTGTTTCAGGATGCACGCTTGGTCGAGTCCGCCTCGGCGCTGGATAACGTGCTGGTGTGCGCCGATGCACGCGTGGACGCCTCGAGTGCTGCGGCCCTGTTGCGCTTGCTGGTGCCGGGGGTCGATGTGCATGCTCGCGTGGCCGAGCTTTCGGGCGGGCAGCGCCGTCGTGTCGAGATCGCTCGAGCCCTGCTGTGTCCGGGCGGCGCGGTGATTCTTGACGAGCCCTTTACCGGTTTAGATACCGCTGCGCGCGACGCATGCGCCGAGGTCGTGCTCGACTTGCTCGACGGCCGCATGCTCCTGCTTGCCACGCACGATGTCGCCGACGCTCAGGCCCTCGATATCTCGGATATCATCACGCTCTAAATACTAACTCAGCAACAAAATGATCCGTTTTCCTTCGTCCCCATGGGGTCGGGTGTGGTATTCTATCTGCGGGGTAATACTTAGGAATACCAAGTAATACCAACGCCGTAGAAACAAACTCCAGATGCGGGCCAATCGGGTTGCCTTCACAGCCCGTCGCCCAGCCGCGTGGCCCGCATCTATCCGCACTACCGTCGTTTCAAAAAGGAAGCGCCATGGCAGAACACATGACCCCCGTAGTCGCGAAGGTCTTGCCCGAGGAGAAGGCAGCCTTCGCGGCGGCAACCCAGCTCGTGGGCACCACGCCGTCCAACGCCATCCGCATGTTTATCGCCGCGTTCAATCGCTGCGGCACCTTCCCGTTTGACATCTCGCCCAACGGGGCTTTTGGCACTGCGCCCGATTCTCATCAATAATGACTGTCCCAAACTGCCGGCATTTGGGGACGTTCCTTTTCTGCCGGCAGTTAAGGAACGTCCCTAAGTGCCGGGTTTTGAGGAGGTTGGCATGCTCAATGCGATGATTTGGGCGCTTGCCTGTTTTGGCGTCGTCGCTGCCGATATCGCCCTGAGCGTGGTTTTGTTCTCCGCTCTGGGCGTCGCATCGGTGTTCATGGGCTTTTCGATTGACGGCCTCGATATTCAATTGCTTCAGGCTGTCGCGCAGACGGCATCGTTTTTAATGGCGCTGCTGTGGTGGCGTTATCTGTGGCCGCGTTCGTTTATGGCACGCCGGCAATGCGCGCATCCGCTCGGCGGGGGAGCGCGTGGGGCGTGGAAGCGCATCGCCTGCGTTATCGTGATCGGCCTTGCCCTGCAGGTGGTCGTTGGCTACGTGACCGACGCCGTGCTGTCGCTGTTGCCCGAGGCTGCGGCCGACTACAGCGAGCTTGTCGAGGAAACAGGCATGGGCGACACCAGCTATCTCGCCGTCCTGACTACGGTGCTCGGCGCCCCATTTTGTGAAGAGCTGCTGGCACGCGGCATTATTTTTGAGTTTTCGCTTCGAGCGTTTAATCCGCAGTGCCGCCCACTTTGGAAGCGCCGGCGTCGTGCGGGTGCGCAGGACGGCGCCATGGTGCCCTGGGCGGCCCCGAGCACGTGGGGTATCACCGCGGCGATTGTGCTGCAGGCGGCAATCTTCGGTTTTATGCACATGAATTGGGTGCAAGGTTGCTACGCGGGTGCCGCTGGCCTCATCTTTGGTTGGGTGCTCGTGACGACCGGAAAGCTCCGCTACACGATCCTGCTGCACTTCGCCTTTAATGCCGGGTCGTATCTCATGACGTTGCTCTGGTTTGTGAACACGCCGTTCGACGTGGCAATTACGGTCGCCATCGCCGGCGTCATCCTCGTTGAGGCAATGCGGTCGCTGCGCCGCGCGTGTGGGATGGATGCAGCGAGCGCACCGCTGCCCTAGTGGCGACGCCCGCCGCCGTTGGCGCCCTGTCGCCCCTGGGCCGCGCGATTGCGCCCGGCGGTGTTCTGCGCACGCGACATGCCACCGTGCCCCTTGCTGCCTTTGGGTCCCTTGCCAGCGCCGCCAACGCCACCGTGGGCCTTGCCGCCCTTCTTGCCGGTGCCATGCCCCCCGCCGGCAGATGTCTCGCCCGGGCGCGGCGGCACGGGGCGAATCAGGCAATGCTTGGTGTAGCCAATCAGATCGCGGCGGCCGGCTTTTTCCAGCGCCTCACGCACGAGCTTGTAGTTCTCGGGCTTGCGGTATTGGATGAGCGCACGCTGCATGGCCTTCTCGTGTGGGTCGCGTGCCACGTAGATCGGCTTCATGGTGCGTGGGTCCACGCCGGTGTAGTACATGCAGGTCGACATGGTGGACGGCGTGGGGTAGAAGTCCTGCACCTGCTCGGGCATGTAGCCCATGTCGCGCACGGCCTCGGCAAGGTCCACGGCTTCCTTCATCGTTGAACCGGGGTGGCTCGAGATTAGGTACGGCACCACATACTGCTTGAGTCCGTATTCGCGGTTCAGGCGTTCAAATTTACGGCAGAACGCGTCGTAGACGGCGCGGCTCGGCTTGCCCATCACGGAGAGCACCGCGTCGCTCACGTGCTCGGGCGCTACGCGTAGCTGGCCCGAGACATGGTGTTCCAGCAGCTCGCGCAAAAACTCGTCCGAGGCGTCGGCCATGGTGTAGTCAAAGCGGATGCCGCTGCGCACGAAGACCTTCTTGACGCCTGGCAGCTGGCGCAGGTCGCGCAACAGCTGCGTGTAGCCGCTCTCGTCGACCACCATGTTCTTGCACACGCTCGGCCACAGGCAGCGCTTGTTCTTGCACACGCCGTGCTTGAGCTGTTTGTCGCAGGCAGGACGGCTAAAGTTGGCCGTCGGTCCGCCCACGTCGTTGATGTAGCCCTTAAACTCGGGGTCGCGCGTGAGTAGCTCGGCCTCGCGCATAATCGAATCGTGGCTACGCATCTGCAGCACGCGGCCCTGGTGGAAGGTCAGCGCGCAAAACGAGCACTCACCAAAGCAGCCGCGGTTAGAGCTGATGGAAAACTTGATCTCGGCAAAGGCCGGCACGCCGCCTGCCGCGTCGTAATCGGGATGCCAATCGCGTGCGTAGGGGAGTTCGGCAACCTCGTCCATCTCATCGGTGGTGAGCGTCGCCGACGGCGGGTTCTGCACCACATAGACGCTGTTGGGGTAGGGCTCTACCAGGCGGTGTCCGGTGATGGGATCCATGTTCTGCTGCTGCACATTAAAGCTGCGCGCGTAGTTGAGCTTGTCGGCGGCAAGGTCGTCCCAGCTGGGCAGCAGGTCGTAGTCGTAGACCTCGTCGAGCGAGTTGGTACGGTAGACGGTGCCGTTGATATAGGTGATTTGGTCGACGGGCAGGCCCGCGTCGAGCGCGTCGGCGATCTCGACGATCGCGTGCTCGCCCATGCCGTAGATGAGGATGTCGGCGCCCGAGTCGAGCAGCACCGAGCGCTTGAGCTTATCCTGCCAGTAGTCGTAGTGGGCCAGACGACGCAGGCTCGCCTCGATGCCGCCGATGATGATGGGCGCGTCCTTGAACGTCTGGCGGATGAGGTTGCCGTAGACCGTGACGGCGCGGTTGGGGCGGTGCCCCTCTTTACCGCCAGGGGTGTAGGCATCGGTGTGGCGACGATGCTTGGTCACCGAGTAGTGATTGACCATGGAGTCCATGTTGCCGGCGGAGACCAGAAAGCCCAGGCGCGGCTCGCCGAGCACGGTGATACTGGCGGGATCGGTCCAGTCGGGCTGACAGATAATGCCCACTTTGTAGCCGTGTGCGTCGAGCACGCGGCTGACGATGGCCATGCCAAAGCTGGGATGGTCCACGTAGGCGTCGCCGCAGATGTAGACGAAGTCGCACTGGTCCCAGCCACGCGCATCCATGTCGGCGCGGCTGACGGGGAGGAACTTGTCGCGGCCCGGACGCCAGGGGCGGACGGGTGTCGCCTTGACGGTTGTGGCCTGTGCCTTACCGCCGCGCTTTTGCTGCTGGCCCTGTTTGCCCTGCTGACTGCGCTGGTTGTTCTGAGCGTGCTGAGGCTTTTTTGCCACGATCCCTCCCGGTGTTTGTATGCTGCACGTAATTGTAACCAGTCTTTTTAGGACGGGGCTAAAAAGACTGGTGGAGTACACGAGGTCTCGGGTGTCGGTGCCGCGCCCGCCGTTTGTTTCCAGACTGTGTATCTGCGCGTTGGAGAACCCGTCTCGCGCGTACGCCATGTTGTCAATGGGTTACAGTATGAACGGCGGCTATGTTTCCGCCAACGCACGAGAGAGTCGTCAACAAGGAGGATGCACGACGATGCAGCGTGCCAAACAGATATCGGAATCCATTGAGCTGGGCATCATCTTGGCGCTCGCCGGTGGCTTTATGGATGTGTATTCGTACATTGGGCGCGACCATGTTTTCGCCAACGCGCAGACGGGCAACATCCTGCTGGTGGGCGTGAGCATCTCGGAGGGCAATTGGGCACTTGCGGGGCGTTACTTCTTCCCTGTGGTTTCGTTTGCTGTGGGCATTATGCTTGCCGACCTGGTACACGAGCGTTTTGGCAGCGTGATCCACTGGCGTCAGGTGACGGTGTTCTTTGAAGCCGTCATCTTGCTGGGCGTGAGTTTTATTCCCGGTGGCGATTTCAACCTGCTCGCCAACTGCCTTACTTCGTTTGCCTGCGGTATGCAGGTCGAGAGCTTCCGCAAGATTCATGGACACGGCATCGCCACGACCATGTGTATCGGCAACCTCCGTAATGCCTTGCAAAACGTGGACGACTACATCATTACCCACAAGCGCGGCTTTTTGGAAAACGGCCTGCTGTACTTTGGCGTGATCTTTACCTTTGTGTTTGGCGCCGTGTTGGGCAACTGGTGTATTGAGCGCATGGGCCTGCACGCCATCGTCGTGGCGAGCGTGCTGCTGTTTGTCGCGTTTGCCATCATGTTTATCGACCGCGAGCGCGACTTGCGTTTTCGCTGGAAGGTTGCGGCCGAGGCTTGGAAAGAGGGCTGCCGAAAGTAACCGAATGCGGCAAAGAGACAGCCCCTTTGCCGCATTATTTTTCATCTCTATGTAGTACAGCTTCAGGAGCCAGAAAAAAACTATCTAGCTCCTGAATGTTGTTACGAACTGCTTTTTGCAATTTATTCGAGATGCTCTTCAATCCGAGCCCTCAGAAGGGCAATGGCTGTGGGTATTCCAATTGCGGCGGCTAATTCGGCTTTATCCAAAACCTGTATGTTAAAGCACGATTGTTTATCACATTGAAGGACGTTAACTGAAGATAGCTTCACTTCCCGTTGACTGAATATATCGTAATCTCCAAATAGGAAGTTACCTTTTATTGTGTAATTCGGTATGTTCGTTACGCACTTCATCTCAAGTCTGTTTAGGCCATAATCGAACACCGCAACTTCCTTGTGTTCGATGATGAGCGCAACCCTGGGCATGTTACTAAAACCACCGTCGACGACAGTAAAGAGCTTTTCATTTGCATCGTCATAAACGGTGTATTTAAGACTCAATAGCTGTCCTAGTGGACCCGTGAACCCATGTCTTTTGATGTTGAGGTTGTCTCCCGCTGGGTTGACGAGAGCCAGAGCATGCGGATAAGGGTTACCTTCAATTGAGATTCGATATTCGTTTGTAGCCGTCTTGCTCGATTTAGGACCAGTAGCCTTCACGCGTCATCGCCTCGATTGAATTGGAACCGTCTTCTGCTTCGTGCGGAGAATTACGCTGTATGTTGCAGTACATGCAGCTGCAATAACCGCATGGGCAATTTCTAACAAAATGAATGACACTATTTGCTGCATGCATATTAATTACTATAAAGTATCCTTTTATAAACGTATTGTCAAACATATATTGCTAAAACAGAAACAATTTATAGACTGAGTTGGTCGTATTCTTTGGGCAATTGCTCCTATAATCTAGCCTTCGCTGCAGTCGGGAGGGAAGGACTGGGGCTCCGTTATTATGTTGAAACGCTTTAACACTTTTGACGTTCTCATGCATTTTTTGTTTCAAAAGCGTTAGGATGGGACTCATAGCGTGGGGCGTAATGGGCGCCCCGCACACGATGGGAGGCTATCAATGGCTAATCGTTTCGTTCTCAACACCATTTCTTATCATGGTTCTGGCGCCATCAAGGAGATCCCCGGCGAGCTCCAGCGTCGTGGCTACAAGAAGATCTTCGTCTGCTCCGACCCCGATCTGGTCAAGTTTGGCGTTACCGCCAAGGTAACCGACGAGCTCGACGCCGCCGGTATTGCTTGGAGCCTCTACTCCGAGATTAAGCCCAACCCCACCATCCAGAACGTCAAGGACGGCGTCGAGGCCTTTAAGGCCGCCGAGGCTGACGCTATCGTGACCATCGGTGGTGGCTCCTCCATGGACACCGCCAAGGCTATCGGCATCATCATCAACAACCCCGAGTTCGCCGATGTCCGCAGCCTCGAGGGCGTTGCTCCGACTAAGAACCACGCTGTGTTCACCATCGCCGTGCCGACGACCGCCGGTACCGCTGCCGAGGTGACCATCAACTACGTTATCACCGACCCCGAGAAGGTCCGCAAGTTCGTGTGCGTCGATACCAACGACGCCCCCGAGGTCGCCGTCGTCGACCCCGACATGATGGCTTCCATGCCCGCCGGCCTGACCGCTTCCACCGGCATGGACGCTCTGACCCACGCTATCGAGGGCTACACCACCAAGGGCGCTTGGGAGCTCTCCGACATGTTCCACTTTGAGGCTATTAAGCTGATCAGCGAGAACCTGCGCGACTCCGTTGCCGAGGCCAAGTCCGGTCAGCCCGGCTCCGGCCGCGAGGGCATGGCTCTTGGCCAGTATGTCGCCGGCATGGGCTTCTCCAATGTCGGCCTGGGCATCGACCACGCCATGGCTCACACCCTGTCCGCTCACTACGACACCCCGCACGGCGTCGCTTGCGCCATGCTGCTGCCGATCGCTATGGAGTTCAACAAGCCGGTTTGCGCCGAGCGCCTGGCCAAGGTTGCCGTTGCCATGGGTGTTGACACCACGGGCATGAGCACCGACGAGGCTGCCGACGCCGCCATCGCCGCCGTCAAGCAGCTCTCCGCCGACGTGAACATCCCGCATGTCTGCGAGGCCATGAAGGCCGACGAGATCGAGGTCCTGGCCAAGGACGCCATGGCTGACGCCTGCTTCCCGGGCAACCCGCGCGAGGCGACGCTCGACGACGTCATCGAGCTCTTCAAGAAGATCTGCCCGGCTGCTTAACCTGGTTCGGCGGGCCCCGCCCGTTAGCCCCAGAATCGTCCTCGGACATGTCGG